>DAOVTJ010000003.1 GCA_030633165.1 Thiomargarita sp.
AAAAATAAGTTTTTTAATATTAATCCCCTTATTAAGCATTATTGCTTTCTATACTCTAACAAAACCATTGACATACAGCGAGTATAAAAATAAGGTATTTCAGACATTGAAAACAAAAGGAACATTGAAAAAGCAAGAGATATTACATTATTTAGAGAAACAAAATAAAATTGCGATGAACATCGCCCCTGTTCTTGTTGATATCTTTAATCAAATGTTGATCCTTTACCAGAAAAACGCTTTTAGTACACGTCTTTTTTATGACTTAGAGCGGGCTTTAGAAGAATATTATGTTTTTAATATGGGTCAATTTTACGATGTTTTATTTCTCAATAATGCTGGTGATATTTTTTTCAGTATAAAAAAAGAATTGGATCTCTTTAAAAATATACATGATCCCATGTTTAAAAATTTAGCACTAAGTGATGCAGTTAAAAACCTTAATAATAAAGTTAAATTTGTAGACTACGAATATTATGCTGTATCTGCAGAACCCGCCTCATTTTATATCGTGCCTCTTTTCTTTGAAAAACAAAAGATCGGAAGTATTATATTGCAATTACCGATTAATAGAATTAATAGTATTTTAACAAACCGAGAAGGTTTAGGCAAAACTGGTGAAGTTTATTTGATCAATAAAAAGCATCTAATGTTAACCCAATCACGTTTTTTTGATGATGATAGTATTCTAAGTAAAAAGATTGATACAGAGGCGATACGTAATGCGAATAGCCATGTTTTTGGGGAGAAAGTGATATTAGATTATAGAGATAAAATGGTTTTTAGTGTTTATGAAAAAGTCATCTTTCAGAATACAGAATGGATCATTGTGGCTGAAATAGATGAGGATGAAGTCATCACTAATTATTATTTAGAATTAGAAGATACTCTCTTTTCTAATATTAAACAATACATCATGAAACATCAAAAATTATCCTCTGATTGTCATTTCGATGTTAGCAATGATATTAAGGTTGATATTAAAGAATATCAAAAAAGTAAAGAAGGTAATAAGCTTTATACCATTGGTGTTGCAACATGTACCGCTTTATCAATCTATATGCCAGACAAATTTGGTTATCTCCTGCACATTCCACCAACAGATGAGGTATATGGTCATTCTTTGATAACAAAATGGTGGATGAAAGAAGAATATACTAATATGGTGGATATTGTTATGAAAAGGATATATAGATTTGATATTTATCCTTATGAGAGAACCAAATTACAATTTGGCATTGTTGCGACTCATGAAGATAGCCTTAAAAAGGCTATTCATACCATTCTCGATTATGGTATTGACTTATCTCAAATTCGAGTATCTTTTCAACCTAACTATTCAAGTGTGGATGTTGTACTTAATTATAAGGCTAGCAAAACAGAAAATTATTGGAAAACATCTCGCGTTTTATGTTCTACTGTTGAAAACGGATTTAATCTTGGCAAAATTGTTGAGAAAATAGTCGAATTGTGAGAAGAGTGTTTTTTGTCTAAGTACGCTATAATGATCGGTTTAATTATTACAAACGGAAATTAAATGAAATCTACTTTGAAAATGCTTTGTATTGTTTTAGTTGCAATAGCTAATCTCAATAATGTCGTGAATGCGGCTAATGGCGAAAAACTTTATACAACGAAAAGTTGTGTCGCTTGTCACGGTGTGGCTGGAAAAGTACCACTGATGCCATTATATCCAAAGCTTGATGGACAAAACTCTGCATATCTTATCCAACAAATGCAAGATATTAAGAGCGGTGCACGTAACAATAGTATGACTATAGTTATGAAAGGCATCATGGGCATAGTCAATGATGCAGAAATGAAGGCTATTGCTGAGTGGCTAGCTTCTATTAAATAACAACATTGCCATACTTGTATGAGATTTTGGTCTCAACAAGTATGACATCACCCCCTGTTCAAAAAAAAAGATGGAACATGATATAAGCTATACTATAATTCAAGAAGACTCTCCTCCCCTCGTATTACTCATTGAAGATGATATTGTCATTGCTGAGTACTATAAAAGTTATTTGAAAACGGAACAAATTACTTTAGTACATCTCCAAACAGGAAAAGCTGCTTTAGAATATCTACAAGATCTGATTCCAGTAGCGATTTTACTGGATTTAGGGCTTCCTGATATGAATGGAATTGAAATTCTCAAATACGTTCGGCAACAACAATTAGGTAGTGCAGTTATTGTTATTACTGCTGAAGATTCTTTTGATGTTGTTGTTGAAGTGATGCGTTACGGGGCTTTTGATTTTATTAAAAAACCCTTTATCCCTAATCACCTTGTCACCACACTAAGAAAAATTCTTAATGGTCATAATTTAAATACACCTACTAATCTAAATTCGCCCACAAAATTCAAAGAAATAAAACAATATCATCAATTTATTGGTGCTTCTCCGCCAATGCAAGAAGTTTACCAAATTATTACTAAGGTTTCGACAAGCAATGCACCTGTATTTATTACAGGAGAAACAGGTACTGGTAAAGAGCTTTGCGCTTTAGCACTTCATCAAGAAAGCCCCCGCAAAGATAAACCCTTTATTGCCCTTAATTGTGCTGCAATTCCTCATGGTTTAATGGAAAGTGAACTATTTGGACATCTTAAAGGTTCTTTTACTGGAGCAAATCATGATCGACAAGGTGCTGCTTCATTAGCCAATGATGGAGTATTATTTTTAGATGAAATTGGAGATATGGATTTAAGTTTACAACGTAAATTGCTACGTTTTTTGGAAACAAGTAGTTTTCATAAAGTGGGGACTCACCACTTAGAAAAAGTTAATATTCGTATTCTTTGTGGGACACATCGTGATCCTATTGCTGAAATCAAAGCAGGGCGTTTTCGTGAAGACTTATATCACCGCTTGGATGTCATTACTATTGAATTGCCCCCACTACGTGAACGTGGGGAAGATATGTTACTCCTTGCTAATTCTTTTCTTGAAACATTTACCCAAGCAGAACCCAATAAAGATTTTAATGAGTTTAGCTTGGAGGCTCAAAAAATCCTATTACATTACAAATGGCCTGGTAATGTACGGCAATTACGAAATACTATTCATAGTGTAGTGTTGTTGAATGAGGGTAAAGTTGTCACAGCAGATATGTTACTTGCTAAGCTCGCTAAAAATCAGCCTGAAGAACCTAAAGTCATAACTAGTGCCGAGCTAATTCAAACAGCCATTTCTGTCAACATAATGTCAGCTAATACTATTCGTCCTTTATGGCAAATTGAAAAAGATGTCCTCCTTAAAACTATTGAATATTGCAACGGTAGTGTGGAAAAAGCGGCAAAGTTATTGAAAATAGGTCCTGCTACGATTTATCGGAAAAAGCGGCGGTGGAAAGCTCACTTACTCAATCACAAGCTATCAATATGATAACATTGTTATCATATTGATAATAATAGCTATCATTTTAATAGTCACTAATATACTAAAAAAATCACCTAAAAAAAATATTCATTAATAATCAAGTAGTTACTGTAAATATAAAAGTTGGCACAAGCCTTGCTATATAGTAAGACAAACAACAACAGTAAATAGATCTTTATAGTTAAGATAAATTAACAATAAATTTAAATACATTTTATGTTATTGTTTAATTCATAAGTATATAATAATATACTTATATTATGAATATTTTAATATTCAAGTATTTAGGGTTAGATTTAACCCTATAAATATTAATACATCTCACAAAGATATGTATTATAAATATAAGGAGATAGCATCATGTCCGAAATACTATTAGTACCTGCAGTGGTTATAGCTGTAAACATTGTCGCTCTCATTGGAATTGTAGCTTATTTTGCTTATCATGGGATTAAAGGACAAGTTAATCATTAGTTAGTATAACTTTTTCATTAGGAGAATCTATCATGTCCGAATTACGTTTATTATTAATACCACTGGCTCTCTTTGCAGTCATTTTTACACCAGTATTAATTGTTGCTGTCAACGCCATAGCACTTATTGGTTTGATAGTTTATCCCATACTACATTGGGCAATGGGTGGTCTTCATATCACTAAACAGAATATTCCTGTTTAGAATTTTTTTAATTTAGCTTATATCAGGAGTATATTATCATGTCAGAATTACGTTTTTTACTCATTCCATTTGCGATTTTTGCTGTTATCTTTACACCTGCAATTATTGTAGCAGTCAATATTCTAGCACTGGTTGGACTAATAGTTTATCCATTCTTACATTGGGCAATGGGTGGATTTCATTCAACAAAACATCAGGCTGTTTGAAGATGCTTGTCACAGTTGAAGTCTGTGAATTCCATCCTAGAAATCAAGCTTACTTGATTTCTAGCACCCCTCACCAAACTTGATTAATTTGCCTATAATCTTTATTATCACCTCTTTAATATATAAATCTTAGGTGATAACATGTATAGATACAGCCTTCTCATAGCCATTTGCTGGTTTCCTTTCACAATCTCTTTTGCCTCAACTTGTAGTGATTCAGAATCCTTAAAAAACCATTTTGAAAATAAGGATCCGCAAGGTGCTTTACAGGAAATGGATAACTGTTTAGCAACCTCTAAAGAGCTATCAACAAAAGATGATCTACAATTGTTTAATGATTTAATTAAACAAGTCTTGAACACAAAAAATCCACTTTCATTTCAAGAAGTCTATGGAAATTTTCAGCATGTCCTTAATATTCATCTATTAAGCCCATTAAGCTTTAAATTTGAACAATATTTTAAAAAACATCCCACAGAAGACAATCAATTATTTCCCAAAGTACGCGAATGGGGAGAAAAATATTATTTTTATTATGATACAGGTCGTTTTTTATCATATTCACGAGGCATTGCACTCACAGATAAATCACTTCTTTGGAAAAATTTCAGTAGTCAAGCACAACATTTAGCATTTGCTGATATTCAAAGTGTAAAACTGATTTATCAAAGAGGTTTTTCTTTGACAGGCTGGCAACTCAGATTTAATAAGGATAAAAACAATGAAATCAGATTATCAGGTATACCAGATAAAGCCATCATTCCTTTTGTCTCCGCTCTAATTTATTTCATTAATTTTCATACGCTAGAACAAATAGCGTTAGAAGTGCCAGAAAGAGAGGTAGCCATTTTAGCAGGTTGGGTCACCTTGTGCCACGATAAACAAATCTACCATGATAACCCTTTGAAAGCATTGCAATTATTGGATGCATGCTTTTCTGTTTACGGTACAGAGTTTCAATTATCACAAGCAGATGATTTATTATTAAACAAGTTACTTACACTTATCTTTGAAAAACAAAATATTAATTTTGCTGAGGGATATAATACTTTCAAAATTCTCTTATCTACTCACTTTTTTAAAGATATAAAATTTAAGTTTGGTCATTTAGAACAAGAAGCTAATGATAATTTGCCCCCTTGGTGGTGTACTTCAAAAAAAGCACACTTTGTGAAATATGCCAGCACAGATTTTAAATGTGTGTTACCTAAGTCAAATGATTACTTTTATTTTGATATGGGAAGAGTGATATCTGGTGCTAGAGGATTATTATTAACAAACAAGGCGATCGTCTGGAAAAATGTATTGGGTGACTCAATTAGTTGGGAAAATTTGACAGGTTTAGGTAAACAACTGTTTTTTGAAGATATTTCCAGTATAAGCTTAATACATGAAATGGATCTTTCATCTCTAGCACACTGGAAACTTCGATTGAATGAGGAATATGATATTGTTTTGTCTCAATTATCAGCACATAACGTTAAGCTATTTGCATCCGCGGTGGTTTATTTTATAAATATGGCATCCGGTGCCCATTTAAGTTTACAGGTTCCAGACATTGACTAATATCACAGGGGTTATTCTTGCAGGTGGACGGGCAACCCGTATGGGTGGACAAGATAAAGGACTCCTACCACTGAATGATAAATCTATGGTGGAATATGTGATTGCAGCCTTACGTCCACAAGTCAATACACTTCTCATCAGTGCAAATCGTCATCAAGCGCAATATGCGAAAATTGGTAATTGCCCTGTATTGAGTGATACTTTTGGACATTATGACGGACCACTTGCTGGCATGGCAACAGCCCTCGCTAAGGCAGAGACGGATTATGTCTTATTTGTTCCTTGTGATTCACCGCTACTGAGTCCAGTATTAGCCGAGCGTTTATTATATCGTATAATGAGTAGTTCAGCAGATGTGAGTGTGGCTGATGATGGTAAACGTATACAGCCCGTATTTTCTCTCTTTAGGCGTAGTGTGTTAGTGGATTTATTGGCATATTTAGAAAATGGAGAGCGTAGCATAAATCGTTTTTTAACCCAACAAAACTTGGTACGAGCGGATTTCTCCGATGTATGTGAAACATTTTTAAATGTTAATAGTCCAAAAGAACAGGCTATCCTTTTAAAAAAAATAATGGATAAGTGAAAAATGGCACATCTTCCAATTTTAGGTTTTGTCGCCTACAGTGGCACAGGCAAAACAACTCTTTTATTAAAAATCATTCCCTTACTCAAAGCCAAAGGTATACGTATTGGCATGATTAAACATTCACACCACAAAAAATTTGATATTGATCATCCTGGTAAAGATAGCTATCGTCTCCGTCAAGCAGGTGCTGAGCAAATGTTAGTGGCTTCTCGTAAACGTTGGGCTTTAATGATTGAAACAGGTGATGAACTTAAAGAGCCTAATTTAAAACAATTACTCTCTCATTTTGAACAAGATAAATTAGATATGATTTTGGTGGAAGGTTTTAAACATGAAAACTTTCCCAAAATAGAAGTACATCGTCCTAGTTTAGGACGTCCTTTATTTGTATCACCTGATCCCACAATCATTGCGATAGCGAGCGATGCTCCACCGATAGAAGCGACAGATTTACCTGTGTTAGATATGAATCAACCAGAGCAGATAGTCACATTTATTGAAGAATGGCTTACCCTTAAATCAGTTTAAAAATATCAACAAACAAAATACGTAAACAATACAATAAAGCGATAGCCCCAAATAATAAATGACCGATATCATCTTTACCCTCCTCATCTCTGAAAGTTAGACCATGGTAAGCAATACCACCAGTCACAATCACAAAAATATAATCAAACACAATTAAATAGTCCTCATGTTTAGCACCCGTGGTACCACATCTCATATTCTCTGTTTGCCAGCCCGTAGTCTCATGAAATCCCCATTGGCAGCTTGTGGTCCCGATATAACATTGCGACAAGCTTACGAAATGATGCGTAGTCGAAAAATTGGTAGCTTGGGGGTTACTGATCAAAAAAATAAACTGCTAGGATTAATCAATTTTAGCACTCTAGCAGATGCTATGCTGATTCAAGGCGCAAACCCTGAAACACCTGTTTTGAAGGTTGCGTGTAAAAAAAATCAGACAGTCAGTCCTGATACACCTCTCTGGAAAATTGAAGAAATTCAACATGAACAAGGCTTAAAGTACATTATCATTACTGAAGGTGATAAAGCCGTGGGGCTCATTTCTCAAACTGATATTCTCAACAAGCTCATTGCTTGTCAAGGTATTCTAATGACAGAAATAGCAGCAGCGACGACTTTCACAGAACTCGCCGCCTTTCGCAAAAAAATAGGTAATGTAGCAAATGAAGCACGAGACACTAACCATCGTGCAAGTGTTGCGCTTAAAAATATCAGCGAATTTCATCTGGCTATACAACGGCGTTGCATAGAGCTCACCTTACAAGAAATGGAATCTGATGGTTTAGGTTCAGCACCCACCGCTTACGCTTTTATTCTCATGGGCTCAGCCAGTCGCAAGGAAATGATGCTAAATCCCGATCAAGATAATGGTATCATAATTGCTGAACCTGTGCCAAATCAACAATGGTTTCAAATATTTTGCAATCGAGTCAACACCCATCTCGATGAACTTGCTTATGAACTTTGTCCTGGTAATATCATGGCTCAAAACATCATGTTTCATAAAACATTGCACCAGTGGCAACAACAAATTACCCATATTAGCCATTTACCCACTCAAAAAGCAGCACGCTGGGCAAATGTCTTTTTAGATTTTCAAACACTGTATGGTGATGATGAAATTGCATCCACTTTATCTAAGCATGTCCAAAGAGAATTAGAAGAACATCCCCGTTTATTGAAAATGATGGTACAGGATGATGCCGAAGGGCAAGCTGCCGTAGGATGGTTTAATCGCCTTATTACTCGACGAGATAGTGCGGGCAAGGGTAAAATAGATATCAAGCGCAATGGTTTACGTATTATTACAGATGCTGCCAGAATTTATGCTCTCAAGCATGGTATTGAAAGTCGTAATACAGCTGATCGTCTTGTTGCATTGGTACGCCAAGGCGTATTTGAGGTAGATTTTATAAAAGCGATTAGTGCTTCTTTTGAAGAATTACTTGATCTGTTACTTGAACACCAATTGCGACAACTGCAAAAAAATCAAAAATTGGATAAATTGATCGATCCAGAAACTTTATCTCCTTTACAGCATGAATCATTACGTATAGCAATGCGGACAATAAAGCAGTTTCAAGAAAGATTACAAGTAGATTTTGATACGGTGACATTCTGATGCCCCCAGAAACTTTCAATCGCTTACTCGCAGATATCCAAACTCATCTCAAACGACGGAAAGGTTTATCTGACCCCCACTTGAAAGCCTTACATAATAGGTGTGAGCAATTAGATATTAAAGCTATCAACATGCAACTTGTCACAAATACGCGTTTTGTTGTCATTGATACTGAAACAACAGGATTACACGCCTATTCTGGTGATGAAATTATTTCTATTTGTCTACTTGAAATGCAAGGACTAACACTCACAGGGCGAAAATTTCAGACGCTTATTAATCCGCAACGTCACATTTCTGAACTCTCCACGGCTATACATGGTCTTCGAGATGAAGATATCGTGGGATGTCCAAAAATAACAGACATATTGGCAGAATTGATAGAATTTCTTGGAGAAGCGGTTATTATTGGTCACCATCTTGGTTTTGATCTACGATTTCTCAACAAAACTTTTAAAAAAGAATTACTTTGTAAACTACATCATCCTTGGTTAGATACAATGCTTTTATACATCGCTTACAGTGGTCGTCTTGGTCATTATAGCTTAGATGAAGTTGCAAAAAATTGTAGAATCAAAAATCATGCTCGCCATACTGCTCTCGGTGATGCGATGATAACCGCTCAAATTTTCCAAAAAATTGCCGCAAAAATGTTATTACCAAATAGCAAAGTGGCTGAACTCGTCAAAAATCAATTTCAAGTCGGTTGATTTTATCACCTTATTTTATTATACTACCCATTTTTTTAATGAATAAATAGCATGTCTCAAGTTAAAGGTAATACAGGGGCATCAAAAATCCTCGTACTACAATCGCTTTTAGCAATGGGAATAGCGTATGCTTTTTATATCTATGATGGAGAACATGCCGCCCAAGCCGCATTGTACGGAGGGTGTATGGTAATCTTTAACATCTGGATAACAAATCGTCGCATGCAAAGTGCTGCAAAAATAGCAAAGATTTCGCCTGGTAATGAAGTAGGCGTATTTTATCTTGCAGCAGTTCAACGCTTTATTTTTACGCTCGGATTCTTTATGTTAGGTATGGGGCTGCTTGAATTGGTACCTGTACCCATGCTGATCGCGTTTGCAATTGGCCATTTGGGTTATGGGTATATATTATCCCAAATCGCTTAAATATTCTTTATACTAAAGGGAGGAGAACGTGGCTCCACATGAGGCTGGTCCTAGCCCAGTTGAATATATTCAACATCATTTGCATAATCTATCTATAGGTGAAGGTTTTTTTACTTTTCATTTAGATACATTCTTTTTTGCATTTGCTTTAGCTGTATTTTTAGGTTTTATTGGTAAAAAAGTGGGAGATAGTTTAGATCCAGATAATCCAACAGGAATACAAAATTTACTAGAAGTCATATTTGAATTTGTTGAACAACAAGTGAAAGATGCGTTTGTTGGCTATAACCCATTAATTGGACCACTTGCTTTTACAGTATTTGTCTGGATTTTCCTGATGAATGCAATGGACTTATTACCAGTTGATTTATTACCTTGGCTATTTAGTTTCGTTGGTATACCTTATCTAAAAGTCGTCCCAACAGCAAATTTAGATACCCCTCTAGCACTTGCGGGTAGCGTCTTTGCACTAATGATATTTTACAATATCAAAATCAAAGGCGGGCTTGGTTTTATTAAAATGTTTTTATTTCATCCCTTTCCAGCAAACAATGTCATCGTCAAAATAGTATTAATACCTGTTAATATACTGATGACTACCATTGAAGAAGTCGCCAAACCTGTTAGTATGGGGCTACGTTTATTTGGTAACATGTTTGCGGGAGAATTGATTTTTGTATTAATTGCCATAATGCCTTGGTGGGTACAATTTATACCAGGTGGACTTTGGGCAATTTTCCATGTACTCATTATATCTTTACAAGCATTTATATTTATGCTGCTGACGATAGTCTATTTAAGCATTGCTCATCAGCCCTTGGATGCTGAACATTAATTTAAAATTAACGACTTTTTATTTATCCACAAAGGAGACTATTGAATGACACCTGAGATGATTACTCAACTTTATGGGTCTACCATCCTAATTGTCGGCATTATGCTTGCCGCAGCCGGATTTGCATCGGCACTTGGTTGGGCACTGATTTGTTCCAAATATTTGGAAGGGATTGCCAGACAACCAGAAATGAGACCACAATTGATGACACAAATGTTATTCACAGGCGGATTAATGGAAGCCTTTCCAATGATTGTGTTGGGTATTGCTATGTGGTTTATTTTCGCTAATCCCTTTATTGGTGCCGCTAAATCCGTCATCGGTGGCTAGAACATTCCATCAAAAAACGGAGGGTTGAAGTGAGTATCACAATCACTCTTTTTGGTCAAATACTAACTTTTTTAGTATTGGTCTTGTTTCTTCAGAAATTTTTGTGGGTGCCCATCACTGATATGATGGAAAACCGCACAAAACGTATTGCAGATGGTTTAGCCGCTGCAGAACGTGGCACACATGAATTAGAATTAGCACAACAACGCTCGGCAAATCTTTTGCGTGAAGGCAAAAAAGAAGCCTCAAATGTTATTACTCTTGCTAATACACGAGCCACTGAAATTATTGAAGAAGCTAAAAAACAAGGAAGTATTGAAGGAAAGCGTCAAATAGAGAAGGCTCTAGGTGAAAGAGAGCAAGAAATTAATCGTCTTAAAGCAGATTTGCGTGAACAATTTGTAGATTTGACAGTAGCCGCAGCGGAAAAGGTTTTGGAACGTGAAATAGATCCTGCCGCACATGGTGAATTTCTCAATCAAATGATTAAAAAGCTATAGGCTAACGTTATGGCAGAACTTGCAACCTTAGCACGTCCTTATGCGAAAGCGGTATTTGATTTGGCAGTCGAGATGGACAACTTTGAACAGTGGTCAGATGATTTAAATTTCTTGGCGACTATCATGGAAGACCCTACGATGGAAGCGGTTATTGCCAATCCACAAGTAACAAAAAAGACCTTAACCCACATTTTGCTTGATGTTTGTGAAGGACAAATTAGTGAGGTCGGTAAAAATCTGTTAAAAATTCTTGTGGACAATAACCGATTGGTGGCGATACCGCAATTAGTGCTTCAATATGAAGAATTGAAAGCGCAACATCAGGGATATATCAAAGTAGACGTTGCCACACCCTATCCACTAGAACAAGTGCAAACACAAGAACTTGAAATCGTTTTACAAAAGCGCTTAGGTAAAGCTGTTAATATCAGTACAACCATAGACAAGTCCCTGTTGGGCGGTTGCTTAATTCGTGCCGGAAATGAAGTCATTGATGTCTCTATCAAGGGACATCTTCAACAATTAGCCGTCGAATTGCGCCATTAAAGCGAGAACAACATAAATGCAACTGAATCCCTCTGAAATTAGTGAATTAATTAAACAGAGAATCAAAAATTACGATTTAAGAACGGAATCCCGCAGTGAAGGATCCGTCGTCAGCGTCACTGATGGTATCGTCCGTATTTACGGCCTTGCAGATGCAGTACAAGGTGAGATGTTAGAATTTCCAGGCGATTCTTATGGTATGGCCCTCAACCTTGAACGTGATTCTGTGGGTTGTGTTGTATTAGGACCTTATGAACATATCACCGAAGGTGACACAGTTAAATGTACTGGACGAATTTTGGAAGTGCCTGTTGGTGATGAATTGTTAGGACGCGTCGTTAATTCCTTGGGTATAGCAATTGATGGAAAAGGCCCAATCGATACAGGTAAAAGCTTGCCTTTAGAACGCATTGCACCTGGTGTTATCAGTCGTCAATCAGTGAATCAACCTGTACAAACGGGTTTAAAATCTATTGATGCCATGGTGCCGATTGGTCGCGGACAACGTGAATTGATCATTGGAGATCGTCAAACAGGTAAAACTGCCATAGCGATTGATACCATTATTAATCAAAAAGGAACAGGCATTAAATGTATCTACGTTGCGATAGGTCAAAAAGCTTCATCTGTAGCTAATGTTGTCCAGAAATTGGAAGAGCATGGCGCGATGGAACATACGATCATCGTTGCTGCCAATGCTTCTGATCCCGCCTCGATGCAATATATTGCGCCTTATGCAGGTTGCTCGATGGGTGAATTTTTTAGGGATCGTGGCGAAGATGCCTTGATTATTTATGATGATTTAACCAAACAAGCTTGGGCTTATCGTCAAGTTTCCTTACTATTACGCCGTCCTCCAGGACGTGAAGCTTATCCAGGTGATGTTTTCTACTTGCACTCTCGTTTGTTAGAACGCTCTGCTCGATTAAATGCAGCGCATATTGAAAAACTTACGAATGGAGAAGTCAAAGGTAAAACAGGATCATTAACTGCTTTACCCATTATTGAAACGCAAGCAGGTGATGTTTCAGCATTTGTCCCAACAAATGTGATTTCTATTACTGATGGGCAGATTTTCTTAGAAACTGATCTATTTAACGCGGGTATACGCCCTGCTATTAATGCAGGATTATCAGTATCACGTGTGGGTAGTGCGGCACAAACTAAGATTATTAAAAAACTAGGCGGTGGTGTACGTTTAGATTTAGCACAATACCGAGAACTTGCCGCTTTTGCCCAATTTGCCTCTGATTTAGATGAAAATACCCGAAAGCAGCTTGAACGTGGGCAACGGGTTACTGAGTTAATGAAGCAACCACAATATGCTCCGTTGACAGTGGCAGAAATGGCTGTCTCCTTATATGCTGCGAATGAAGGATATATTGATGATGTGCCATTGAAAAAAGTCGTTGATTTTGAACAAGCCTTGCATAGCTACATGCGCTCAAATCAAGCGAAGCTATTAGAACAAGTTAATATGAGTGGTGATTATACGGATGACATAGCCAATAGTTTTAAAACTGCTTTAGAGGATTTTAAGGCTAATCATACTTGGTAAATGTATTATATGTGGTGGGCTATATAAGCCCACCTTGTTAGGACGTCAATCTGAAAAAATGCAACAATCAAATACCCTACAAATTCTACATCACCGCTTATCCTCTTTAATTTTTCAATCAATGAATTTAGCTAGCAATACGCGATTATCTGAAGGAAAATAAATTATTATGGCAAGTGGAAAAGAAATCCGTACAAAAATTGCAAGTATCAAAAGCACACAAAAAATTACCCGTGCTATGGAAATGGTTGCTGCCAGTAAAATGCGTCGGGCACAGGATAGAATGCGTAAATCACGACCTTATGCCGAAAAAATGCATCAAGTTATTGGTCATTTAGCACATGCGCATCCTGAATATAAACACCAATATATGCAAACACGTGAAGTCAAACGTATTGGTGTTATTATCGTCTCATCTGATCGTGGATTGTGCGGTGGCTTAAATACTAATCTATTTAAAATGTCTATCTCTGCCATGCAATCATGGCTTGATAACAGTATTGAAATAGATATGTGTACGATTGGTAACAAAGCGACAGGATTTTTTAAACGCTTTTCTGGTAATATCGTCGCAACACCCAAAAATTTAGGTGATTCCCCTTCACTTGAAGATTTAATTGGCTCAGTCAAAGTGATGTTAGATGCCTACGAAGATGGCAAAATTGATCAGCTTTTTATCATTTATAATCATTTTGTCAACACAATGACACAAGGCATTACCAAACGACAACTACTCCCAATAACAGCCGATGAAGAAGATAAAAATCTAACTCATCATTGGGATTATATTTACGAACCAGAAGCACAAGAAGTATTAGATGGGTTATTGAAACGTTATATTGAATCGTTGGTTTATCAAAGTGTGGTTGAAAATATTGCCTGTGAGCAAGCAGCCCGTATGGTTGCCATGAAAAGTGCATCAGATAATGCAGGCGATATTATTGATGAATTGCAATTGGCTTATAACAAAGCACGTCAGGCCGCAATTACACAAGAATTGTCTGAAATTGTAGCAGGAGCGGCAGCTGTTTAACTTTTATTTAAGGAAAGAAAAGAGGATACTTATAACATGAGTTCTGGCAAAATTGTGCAAATTATTGGTGCCGTAGTTGACGTTGAATTCCCGCGTGATGCTATACCCAAGGTGTATGATGCTTTAGTCGTGGAGGAAAAAGGTTTAACCCTAGAAGTACAGCAACAATTGGGTGATGGCATTGTTCGTACCATTGCAATGGGTACAACAGATGGAATGGGGCGTGATTTAAGCGTCACAAATACAGGTGGACCAATTGCCGTATCAGTAGGTCAAAAAACCTTAGGACGCATCATGGATGTTTTGGGTAATCCAGTTGATGAAAAAGGACCTATTTTTGATAATAAAGATGAAGAGATAAAATGGCCTATTCATCGTAAAGCGCCACTCTTTGAGGAATTATCAGCTAGTAATGAGCTATTGGAAACTGGTATTAAGGTAATTGATTTAATCTGCCCTTTCGCCAAAGGCGGAAAAGTCGGATTATTTGGTGGTGCAGGTGTGGGTAAAACCGTAAATATGATGGAATTGATTCGTAATATCGCCATTGAACATAGCGGCTATTCTGTATTTGCAGGTGTTGGAGAGCGTACCCGTGAAGGTAATGACTTTTATCATGAAATGACGGATAGTAAAGTTATTGATAAAGTCTCACTAGTATATGGTCAAATGAATGAACCACCAGGCAACCGTTTGCGTGTCGCCTTATCAGGTTTAACAATGGCCGAATATTTCCGTGATGAAGGTCGTGATGTATTATTGTTTATTGACAATATTTATCGTTACACCTTAGCAGGTACAGAAGTTTCTGCCTTATTAGGACGTATGCCATCTGCAGTAGGTTATCAACCCACACTTGCAGAAGAAATGGGTAGTTTACAAGAACGCATTACATCGACAAAAACAGGTTCAATTACTTCAATTCAAGCCGTCTATGTACCTGCAGATGATTTAACTGATCCCTCTCCTGCTACCACTTTTGCTCACTTAGATGCAACCGTCGTCTTATCACGTCAAGTTGCAGAGTTAGGCATTTATCCTGCTGTGGATCCGCTTGATTCTACAAGTCGTCAACTTGATCCACTTGTCGTAGGGCAAGACCATTATGACGTTGCACGTGCGGTGCAAGGTACCTTACAACGTTACAAGGAATTAAAAGATATCATCGCCATTTTAGGCATGGATGAATTATCTGAAGAAGATAAACTCACCGTTTCCCGTGCTCGAAAGATTCAAAAATTATTATCACAACCCTTCTTTGTGGCTGAAGTATTTACTAGTACAACTGGCAAATATGTCTCCCTCAAAGATACCATCAGTGGTTTTAAAGGCATTGTAAATGGTGAATATGACGATCTTCCAGAGCAAGCATTTTATATGGTGGGTTCTATTGAAGAAGCCGTTGAACAAGCCAAACGGCTTTAATCAGTTTTCAATTGATAACTGATAAAGGAGTTATAACATGACAATGACCGTTCATGTCGATATCGTCAGTGCGGAAGCAGAAATTTTTTCAGGTTTAGCTGAAATGGTAATTGCACCTGCTGCACATGGTGAAGTTGGCATTCTACCTCGTCACGCCCCGTATATCACAACGCTTCACGAGGGAGCGATTAGACTTAAAATCAATGATAAGCGTGAAGAATCTTTTTATATTTCAGGAGGGATGTTAGAAGTTCAGCCTCATAAAGTCACAGTGTTATCAGATACTGCATTAAGAGCACATGATCTTGATGAAGCAGCCGCTTTAGAATCTAAACAACGTGCCGAACACACCTTATCAGATAAACAAGCCAACTTTGAATATGCGAAAGCACAAGCCGAATTGGCAGAAGCGATGCTACAATTACGCGCGATTGATAAGTTCCGTAAAATTACAAAACTATAATTTATAATCTCATTCAAATCAACGGATAAAACAACATTAATAATTGTTGATTTATTCGTTGTGAGGATTTTAAAAATGGTGCCGATGGCCAGACTCGAACTGGCACGGCTTGTGGCCACTGCCCCCTCAAGACAGCGTGTCTACCAATTCCACCACATCGGCATGTTTCAAAAAAAATTACTCAGTCGGAATTGAGGGAATTTCAATATCCGTTGCAGGAATCTCAATCTCGGCACCTTCTTGAGTCGGTATCACCGATTCTGTTTGTGTCGGTTGTATTGATTCTAATGCACTTTTTGGTTCAATGCGTTGTATTGAAAAATAAGCCAGTGCTAAGCATGTAACAAAAAAGAATGTTGCCAAAATGCTTGTGGCACGACTGAGAAAGGAAGTCGAACCTTGGCTGCCAAACACTGTTGAAGACGCACCACCACCAAAAGCAGCACCCGCATCTGCACCTTTACCATGTTGGATTAATATTAATCCAATTAATCCAATACAAAGAAAGATGTGACCAATCGATAATATTTCACTCATTTTATTTACCTAGCTGCCTGACAAATCGTTAAAAAATCATCGGCTTTCAATGAAGCACCGCCTATCAGACCGCCATCAATATCTGGCATAGCAAACAATTCAGCAGCATTACTGCCCTTGACGCTACCACCATACAGGATTTGTAATTTTTCTGCAACTTCACCCACTTGTCGCCGAATAAAAGCATGTACATCTTGCGCTTCTTGAGGCGTTGCTGTTTTGCCTGTGCCTATTGCCCAAACAGGTTCGTATGCTATCACAGAGTTGCCTAGAGATGCAAGCCCTTGTAAATTAATCACAGCTGCTAATTGCCGCTTAACGACATTTTCAGTCTCACCAGCCTCTCGTTGTTCAAGTAATTCACCGACACATAATATAGGAATTAACCCCGCAGATTGCGCTTTAGCAAATTTATCCGCAACCAATTGATCGCTTTCTCCGTATAAACAGCGTCGTTCTGAATGACCTACTATAACATATTTACACCCAAAATCTCTCAACATATTAGCAGAAACTTCTCCTGTAAAGGCACCATTGTTTTGTTGAGATAAATCTTGTCCGCCCCAAGTCATTACTGTTCCTTTTAATAAGTCACTTACTTGTTGCAAATACACAAAGGATGGACATACAGCAACATCCGCATGTTGCACTGATGCTAGATTTTGTTTAAAACTATTAAGTAATGATTGGTTATTTTGAATCGAACCATTCATTTTCCAATTCGCTACGATTAATGATTGACGCATTATTTTATCCTTTGTTATCGACGTAAAATCGCAATCCACCGCCACAAATTCAATAAACTTGCTAATGAACTCGCAACATAAGTTAAGGCACAGGCTGTGAGAATTCGTCGCGCTGCCCACTGATCTTTGACAGAAATATACTCACCTGCTGCTAAAATTGGCAACGCACGTTTAAAACTGGCATCCCATTCAACAGGTAAGGTGACAAAATGAACAACTGCCGATGCGCCTAAACTCATAAAAGCTGCTAAAAACATCAATACCCCTGCTGCTGGAACACGTATTATTATAGCAATAGCAGGTATCATCATCATCATTCCTGCCCCCACTTTTTCCGCAATTTGTGCTACTCTAGCTAATTTTGTACGTGCTTGTAAAGCTTGATACCCTTCATAATCTTGGAGAGCATGCCCAACTTCATGTGCTGCCGTTGCTATTGCTGTTAATGATTTTCCGCCCCAGTTTGTTTGACTTAGGCGCACTGATTTTTCAATAGGATCATAATGATCTCCCAATTCAGTCACTTCAACTTGGACATCTGACATGTTCAATTTATCCAACAAATGTCGGGCAAGTTCACCACCTGTACCAGGAAAATCTTCACGATGTTTGCTATACTTAGCCAGAATTCTTTTTGCCCAAATTTGAGGTCCAAAAGATATAGCAAGTGCAAATAGTAAAAGAATAAAAAAGTACATTATTTTTTAATATAGACTTGAGTCCCTGTAGTGATTCTGTCAAATAAATGAATAACATCACGATTGTACATCCTTATACAACCATGTGAAGCGGGTTGACCAATTTTATTTTCTTCAGCCGTACCATGAATATAGATATAACGTTTATAGGAATCTATTCCACGTCCTGAGTTTTTACCTGCTTCTAAGCCTTTTAACCACATAATACGTGTTGTTATAATATCGCCGTTTTCCGCATTTATTGTGGCAATTCGTCCAGTTGATTGACGAGCTTTAAAAATAAGTCCAAGTGGTGCATTTGCTCCAAATTTTTTTTCTATACGATGCAATCCCAATGGGGTTTTATTACTACCCGCCTGATTGCCAATACCATATTTAGAACTGGAAATAGGATAAGTTTTCACTTCTTTATGTCCCTGAGTATAGTGACAAAATAAGTGCAGTTGTTGTTCTGAAATATCAATCTCAATTTAGGATTTGATAGGTGGATTTACGCAGGTGTTTTTAGGCGTTAGCGCCATGATTTGTATTGTATTGTTTTGCAATGGTGCTTGTTCAGTATTTTCCATTGTAAAATGTATTATTAATAAAAAACTTAGAAAACAAAAAAATCCAACTTTGAATTTTGAATACATTTCCTCTCCATAAAAATTATAGTATATCATGTAGGTAGATCATTATGACAGAAAAAACCATCTTATTTGTAGATGATGAACGGCAAATTCTCACCGTATTAAAATCCATATTTGAAAATCAATACACCGTATTTACAGCTAGTAATGGTCCAGATGCGCTTGCAATTATTCACAAGCAGTCGATTGATATTATTGTTAGCGATCAACGTATGCCTGAGATGCAAGGGGTTGATTTATTGACACAAGTTAAAGAAGTGTCACCAAATACGCTAGGTATCTTGCTCGGTAGTTATGTTGATATGGATGTATTTATGGATGCGATTAATACTAGTGATATTTTTCGTTTTATAGAAAAACCCTGGAATAAGGAGCGACTTAAAAAAACAATTATGGCGGCTGAAAAAAAGATTGTAGCTGGAATAGATCAGATTACATTTCGTAATCTTGGTGTGTTAGTGTTCAGTGATGATCGTAAAGTTTATGCCACAATTCATCAATTATTTGGACATAAACTTAATGTTTATTATGCAAATAATTTGGATGATGCCTTAATAATTTTGGAACAGCAAAATGAGTTAGCTGTCATTATTACAGATATAATGGTGCGAGATTTAATTAATTTTTTTGAGATGTTGAAAACAACTTATCCCTCACTCGTTTCTGTGGTACTCAGCACAAAAACCGATGCTCACATCATCGTCCGTTTAATTAATGAGGGTCATATATTTCGTTACTTACCGAAACCTGTTGAGAAAAAGTTACTTGAATTTAACATTAATGGCGCACTGAAACATTATGCTGAATTGATGCAGGATCCCTCATTATTGGAAAAAGAGGAGGAGCTTGAAGAAATGCCTATTGTATCAGCAAGTAAAAAGACTACATTTATGCAAAAACTTAAAGCTTTACTACAAGGTAATTCATAACAAACAAAAGGAAAACGGATGGATATTATAACTCCTGAAAATAACACATTAGTCATTGCGGATGATGATCCTACAAATTTAAGTATACTCTTAAGCTATTTAGAAAATCTCAACTACAATGTACATGTTGCTCATGATGGCGAAGAAGCCTTGGCACAGGTAAGCCAACATAAACCAGATCTCATCTTATTGGATGTCATGATGCCAAATATGGATGGTTTTGATGCTTGTCGCCACTTAAAGGCTAATGAGGAAAGCCGCGGAATTCCTGTGATTTTTATGACCGCTCTGACCAATACAGAGGACAAGATCAAGGGGTTTGATGTGGGTGCTGTCGATTATATCACCAAACCGATTCAATATGAGGAAGTTTCAGCCCGTATCAATGTTCATTTAAATTTAAGAAATCTAGAAAAGATTCTTCAACAGCAAAAAATGGCTATTGAAGAAAAAAATGTTGAATTGGAAAGGAAAAATATGGAATTGGATGCTTTTGCCCAATTCGTTGTCCGTGATTTAAAGAAACCTTTAGTCAGACAATCTGGCTTTACTAAGGTGCTTTTAAAAGAACTGACCCTCTTGTCAGATACTGAACCATTGAAGTTTTTAGAAGAAATTGAAGATTCCAGATATCAAATGCTTGATATCGTGGAAGATATGGTATTGTTGGCAAAAGCACGTTCTCACGAATTGGTTATGGAATCGCCTAATATGGCAACGATCATAACAACAGTACGGCAGCATTTAAGTTCTATGATCGATAAATACGAAGGCCAAATTTTCACGCCATTAACATGGCCAAGTGTATGGGGTTATTCGCCTTGGATTGAAAAGGTTTGGGAAATATATTTGACTAATGGTTTAAAATATGGAGGCACACCCCCACATTTAGAAGTGGGCGCGAGTTCGCAGGGAACAGATTTCATTCGTTTTTGGGTGCGTGATAATGGGCTTGGTATCAATGCAGAATTACAGGAACAATTATTTACTCCCATAAAAGATATTGGTAAAACAGAAGTCACTCAAGAAGGGTATGGTTTAAAATTATCTATTGTACGATTATTAATCGAAAAATGTGGCGGTGAAGTGGGCGTTGAGAGTCAGGTAGGAAAAGGAAGTCTATTTTATTTCACTCTACCTGTTATTGGTTAAAAATGCGAAATATCCGATGTTTTTAAAACATCGGATTATACTGCACTCCTTCATAAATTTAACCTTTTTAAAAGATTGAAATCTGGATGAAGAGTTGATGTCGGATGCGTCTAACACACCCGACAGTATATGAAAAAAATCTTTCAAGTCTGACTATGCAATTCTTGCATCGCCTTATCAATTTCTCCCGCCACAATGAATGGCATTATCTTTAAAGCAACACGTATCGCTCTATCAATTTCTATTTGATCATCACGGCTGGGGCTACCCAAAACATAATTAGTCACTTGAGCACTACTACCAGGATGACCAATGCCAATCCGTAAACGTAAAAATTGATTGCTTCCAAGATGAGCAATAATACTTTTTAAACCATTATGTCTTCCATCGCTTCCACCTTGTTTTAAACGAGCTTTTCCTGCTGGAAAATCTAGTTCATCATGAATGACTAAAATTTGATCGATGGAGATTTTATAATAATTGGCAAGTGCCGCAACGGATTGCCCGCTGTGGTTCATAAAGGTATTAGGCTTGAGTAACCAAGGACCAGCACGACAAACTTCTCCGTGAAATTTAGTTTCACGGCGAAACGGGTTTTGAGGAGAAAGCTGATCTAGTAACCAAAAACCAGCATTATGACGAGTGTTTTGATATTTCGGGCCAGGATTACCTAGCCCTACAATAAGTGCAATAGACACAATTGATTATTCTGTTTTATCTTCAGTAGCAGCTGCTTCTTCATCTTCTGCTTCGTCAGATTTATCACCCTTTGCCAAATGTACTGAAATAACAGGCAAATTATGTGCTTCATCTTCACCATGCATCAGTTCAACCAATTCAACATTCTCTGGAAGCGTTAAATCTGAGAGATGTACAATACCATTAAGCTGAACATTTTCTAGATCAATATCAATAAATTCTGGCAAATCTTTGGGTAGACAAGAAATTTCAACTTCTTTCACATGATGCGAGATCACACCACCGCCTTGTTTAACACCAGCACAATTTTCTTCATTAAGAAAATGTAAAGGAATACGCACAGACAGCTTTTGAGTATCACTCACACGTAACAAATCAAGATGCAACACCCTTGGCTTATAGGGATGACGTTGTAAATCTTTGAGAATCGCTTTTTCGGATTGCCCCTCAATAGTAACGGACAAGATCTGCGAATAAAACGCTTCATGCTCTAAATTTTTTAGTATTTCGTTATGCTTAACAGTTAAAGAAACAGGCTCTTTTCCAGCACCATAAATGATAGCTGGAATAAAACCGGTGTGACGTAGGCGGCGGCTCGCACCTTTACCAACATCAGTACGCCGTTGAGCAATAACTTCAAAAGTATCCATATTTTTTATTTTCTCCAATACAAACAAAAAAAAAGCCTTCGCGACCAAAGGCTAATCCATAAATAAAGAGCTAACCGATTCTTCTTGACTAATGCGACGCATGGTTTCGGCTAACATTTCAGCAATACTCAGTTGACGAATACGTGAACAGGCAGCTGCATTTTCTTTTAAAGGAATCGTATCTGTCACCACTAATTCGTCCAATTGTGATGCATCAATCCTTTTCACAGCCTTACCTGATAATACAGGATGTGTACAATACGCCACGACTTTAATCGCCCCATGTTTTTTAAGGGCAGCAGCAGCCTCGCATAAAGTACCCGCCGTATCAACCATATCATCAATAATAATACAAGTCCGATTTTTGACATCACCGATAATATGCATAACTATTGATTCATTCGGACGAGGACGACGTTTATCAATAATGGCAAGTTCTGCATCATCAAGTTGTTTAGCTAATGCTCTAGCACGAACAACACCGCCAACATCCGGTGATACAACGACTACATTGGAATATTCATGTCGCCAAATATCACCTAATAAAATCGGTGAGGCATACACATTATCTACCTGAAAATCAAAAAAGCCTTGAATTTGATCAGCATGTAAATCCACTGTCAAAACACGATCAGTTCCCACACAACCAATCATATTGGCAACAACTTTAGCGGTGATTGGAACACGTGCGGAACGAGGGCGACGATCTTGACGAGAATAACCAAAATAAGGAATGACAGTTGTGATGCGCTTTGCAGAAGCTCGCCGCACCGCATCAACTAAAACGAGTAATTCCATCAAATGATCATTAGTAGGGCTACAGGTGGGTTGTATGATAAAAACATCTTTACCACGAACATTTTCGCGGATTTCTACCTGAATTTCGTCGTCACTAAAACGACTAACAACAGCATTACCCAAGGGTAAATTCAGATAAGAAACGACGGCGTTAGCTAACAGTGGATTAGCATTACCCGTAAATACCCTCATCGTATTTGAGAGATGTGAAGAATCAGCGGGGTTCATTTGAAAAAATGACAGAGGTGGCTGGGGTACCAGGATTTGAACCTGGGATGCCGAGATCAAAACCCGGTGCCTTACCGCTTGGCTATACCCCAAAAAAAATATATAAAAATCTATTCTAGCAAATAATTCGAGCAGGTGAAACATTTTTACCCTGTGCCACAAATCCATGCCATTCACTTGGTAATTCAGACAAAACAGCTTGTGCTTGTGCACGATTATCAAAACGTGCAAATAAACATGCGCCTGTTCCCGTCAAACGTGCTGGACTGTATTGACTCAGCCAATCAAGGGCTTTATCCACTTGAGGATAATATTGACGCACAATTTTTTCACAAACATTAGTGCAACGTCCACCAAGATAATCATCCATTGTGATAGATAATGCATCGCGTGTCAAGTCTTTTGCAGAAAAAATTTCTGCTGTTGATACAGAACACCCAGGATCAATAATAAAATACCAAGGTTCATCAAGTACTATCGACCTTAAAGACTCTCCAACACCCTCCGCCCAAGCCGCGTGTCCATGCACAAAAACAGGGACATCTGCCCCTAAACTAAGACCAAGTTTGGCGAGTATATCATAAGATAATCCTAATTGCCAAATATTATTTAAAGCTAATAAGACTGTCGCTGCATCAGAGCTACCACCGCCCAATCCACCACCCATCGGTATTTTTTTCTCTACCTGTATATCAATACCCAAGGATGTACCAGAATATTTTTTAAGTAAATGCGCGGCTCGTAAAACTAAATCTTGCTCTGGTGGCAAATCTTTTGCGGTGGTTTCACATAATAATAAACCATCCGCACGTTTATTAAAATATAAATTGTCACAATAGTCAATAAATTGAAAAATGGTTTGTAAGCAATGATAACCATCTGACCGTCTAGACGTGATATGCAAAAATAAATTAAGTTTGGCAGGTGCTAAATAATGTATCATTAGATAACGGAAAAATTAATAACAGATTGAATAAGGCTAGCAATTTCAGTTTTATCCCCATCTAAAAGTGCATCATTAATTTTTTGCACCAACGTCTCCTCTTCTTCTTTTGTATCAAGTACTTTTAAGCCTTTTGCGGTTAATACCACCCCTTTAAACGTACTAAAATAAAGCTCTTGATAACTAATCAAAGCTTCTCGTTGCAAAAAACGAATTGTGGCAAGATAATTATCCATCATATCAACATCAGCTACTAACTCATCCACAAGCAATTCTCTCTCTCTAGGAAAACTCTTAAAAAGTAATCCAAAGACTAATGCAACACATTGATTAAAATCATCTCTATTTTTTGTGGGCATTATAAATATTCCACATAAGTTTGCATATAATTATCTGCCCACTCAATCATGCGCCAACCTGGTTTAGTATGTTCAATGACAAATTGAGGACTATCCATATCAATTTGAAAAACTGTCGAAGGGGTGATATAAATGCTTTTCTCATTTTTCATCACCGTTTTTTCCGCATGATAATGCCCACAAAAAATATGTTCTACTTGTGGAAATTGATCTAAGGTTTGCCATACTTCCTCAATATTTTGCAAAGGATGACGTTCATCCATAAACTGGCATTCACATAATAACGGTGGATGGTGTACAAATAACAACACAGGCTCCTCGCACATAGCCAGTTCATTACTTAACCATTCAAGTTGTCGTTTTGGAATACGATAAGAGGCGCTATCTAAAAATATTAGACGCTTTCCAGAAAATTTTCGACTAAAATACAACATACCTTGTGATATATCATTCTCTGGCAGATCAAATATCATTTGCATGCGTCCAACATGATCATGGTTACCTGCCATTAAAATGTATGGATAAGGAAAAGTTTCCAAGACTTGCTTTAACCAGGTATAAGCTTCAGGTTCTCCCTCAAGGGCAGCCAAATCACCAGATAAGATCAATAAATCCAATCTTTTTTTTGCGAGTACTTTTAATATCTTGAGAAATTGTTGACGTACATTGATACCTTTAAAGAAGACATCCGATGCTCCAATATGCATATCACTTACTTGTGCAATGATCAAGTCATCTGACATAAGACCCTCAAGGATGAAAAAAAGATTGATTAGACAGGAGAAAAAATGATGGTCGGGGTGAGAAGATTTGAACTTCCGGCCTTTCGACCCCCAGTCGAATGCGCTACCAGACTGCGCCACACCCCGATAATTTGATGGGCGTATTTTAACCAAGTTAATTAATTAATGCAAGCCTTTTTTACTTTTTTAATAATTAAAATTTCTTATACTTATCATAAGTCATTCATTGACCAACGAGGACGTGCTTCAAATGCCAATGGTTCAAATTGTTTTGCTGCAAAACGCAAAGCCCCAGCATAAGCAATCATTGCCCCATTATCTGTACAAAATATTGGATGAGGATAATAAACAGCCACCTTCATTTTATTTCCCAATTCTGTTAAACGCGTGCGTAAACGTTGATTAGCTCCCACACCACCTGCAATCACTAGGCTTTTTAAGCCAGTTTCTTGCAAAGCGCGACGACATTTAATCGCCAAAGTATCTATCACAGCATCCTCAAAAGCACGAGCAACATCGGCACGAGTTTGTTCATTTTGCTCTTGCGCTTTCCATGTTGTTAATACAAAAGTTTTTAAACCGCTGAAACTGAAATTCAATCCAGGCTGTCGTGTCATAGGACGTGGAAAATGAAAAGCATCAGGATTACCCTGTTTAGCTAAACGGGCTATCGCAGGACCACCTGGATACCCTAATCCCAATAATTTTGCAGTTTTATCAAATGCCTCACCCGCGGCATCATCAACAGATTCACCCAATACAGTATATTTCCCCACCGCAGCGACATTAACTAACTGCGTATGCCCTCCAGAAACCAATAAAGCTAAAAAAGGAAAAGTAGGTGTAGGCTCTTCAAGCATTGAGGCTAGTAAATGTCCTTCCATGTGATGTACACCGATAGCGGGAACTTGCCACCCCCAAGCAAGACTACGCCCAACAGCAGCCCCCACCAATAAAGCACCGATCAAACCTGGACCAGCGGTGTAGGCTACTCCATCCACAGTTTTGAGATGATGTTCGCTAAATAGTGTTTTTATCAAAGGAATTAATTTACGCACATGATCTCGAGCAGCTAATTCTGGCACAACACCGCCATATTTAGCATGTAAATCAACTTGACTATACAGAGCATGTCCTAATAACCCTTGTTCTGAATGGTATAACGCCACACCCGTTTCATCACAAGAAGTTTCTATGCCTAAAATGACAAACCCCATTATTTATACCCCCTAGCGACGCGAAAACCCACATTAACATATCGTGTTGTCTGCGAATTTCGGCTACGATCTGCCGTTCGCACATCTCCAATATCCCATGCGCCACCACGAATAACACGAAGGCTATTTTGTTCAAAACACCGCTGTTCTTCACCGCTATATTTATCTTGATACATTGAACATGTCCATTCCCATACATTGCCCACAGTATCATACAAACCAAAGGGATTAGGTTTAAAAGAACCAACAGGAGCAGCATTTCCAAAACGATCACCGCAATCATTATTACAATTTGCCTGATTAACACCAAGATCATTACCCCACCAAAAATGAGTGAATGTCCTCGCTCTGGCGGCATATTCCCATTCAGCTTCTGTTGGTAAACGGTATAATTTACCTGTTTCATCAGCTAACCATTGGGCATAAGCTGTTGCACCATACCAAGATACTTCAATCACAGGATGATTTTCATAACCAAATTCCACCTGAAAATTTCCCACTGTACCTTTAATATAACTATCAAAATCCTCACTAAGTGTTTCAAACCAGGGTTCTTCCTCTGTGCCTCGACGATTAACAGTATTCAAAAACTGCACAAAGTCAGCATTAGTGATTTCATATCTACCCATTGCAAAACGATTAATAAAGACATCATGTACAGGTTGTTCATCAGAATATCCATCTCCCTGAATATCACCCATTTGAAAACGTCCTGCTGGAATCCATACCATTTCAGGTCCCACACTATCATCTTTTAAATAGTTACGAATAACTTTGCCTGCTGCAAAACGATCAGCTAGTACACGCTCCATCTGATTGTCTAATTTCAGCAATTGAGGAGAATCTGGATTTATGGAACGTAAAGTCTCTAAAGGGTGTTGTGCCACTTTGACTTGCCCAAGCTTTAAAGCCTCTTGAGTTAAATTAACATAATGTGCTTCAATATTCTCTAAACCAGCTAATGCCTGAGTATTTGTCTCATCTATTATCAAAACATCTTGATAACATGCTAATGCTGTTCCTTTTAATCCTGCAACCAAATAATGATCTTTGAAATATTGTTCACAAAGCAGCAATTTTTGTGCAATTTCAGAAACGGGTTGATTTTCAGGTTTAGGAGAATTATTTTCTTCCGTACATGCGATTAAAATAATTGCACTCATAAAGAGCATGAAAATATTATTCATCAAAATTGTTCCTTTTTTTTAAATACATATATATAATACTTTTAACAAATTACAATAAAACAACAAATCTTGCAATTGATAACATGCCTATAGCCTATCTTTACCATCCAGACTGTCTACAACATGATATGGGGGATGGACACCCAGAAAATGCTGCTAGACTTAATGTTATAGAAGAACAAATAAGAAATTCTTTAGATTATGAAGCCCCTTTAGCAACATATAAACAACTGGCACGGGTACATGATGCAAAATATATTGACAAAATTATCAATCATACTGAAGGCTCTATTTATCTTGATCCTGATACCCTACTTACGCCAGAAACACCCCAAGCTGCATTACGTGCCGCTGGTGCTCTTATTCATGCCACAGATTTAGTTTTAAGCAATAAACATAAAGTCGCTTTTTGCAATATTCGACCACCTGGACACCATGCCCTAGTTGCTCAAGCAATGGGCTTTTGTTTTTTCAACAATATTGCTGTCGGTGTAGCGCATGCGATAGAAAAATATGCTTTGACTCGTGTGGCAATAGCAGATTTTGATGTTCATCATGGTAATGGCACTGAAGCCATTTTTACAGATGATCCACGTGTGATGCTTTGTTCAAGCTTTCAACACCCATTTTATCCTTATGCTGGTGCTGATACAAACAGCGATCACATTATAAATGTTCCCTTAGCAGCTAACACCACAGGGAAAGAATTTCGTCAGGCTATCACAAAACACTGGTTACCTGCTTTACATAAATTTGCTCCACAAATCATTTTCATTTCAGCAGGTTTTGATGCTCATGAAAAGGATAATATGTCGATGATACGTTTACATGCAACTGACTACGCTTGGGTGACACAAGAAATATTAAAGATAGCTGATAAATATGCTGAAGGTCGTATTATTTCCACTCTTGAAGGGGGTTATCACTTAGAATCATTAGGGCAAAGTGTAGCAGCTCATCTGAAAGTATTGACTGAAAAAAACGAAGTCTTATAAAAAAAACATATTTCTTTATGTTTTTGTTTATAATAAAATAGATACGAATATAATTAATACGTTCTTGGAGCTTCAATTCATGACTGAAAAAAACATCTACTCATATAATGAAGGAGATGGAAAAGACAAACTCTTGTTAGGCGGCAAGGGTGCAAATTTGTGCGAAATGACACAAATTGGTTTAAATGTCCCTCCTGGATTTGTTATCACTACCACAATATGTTTAAGTTATCTTGAGAAGAATGCTTTACCAGCAGGCTTAATGGAAGAGGTGAAACAACATATCCAAGCGATTGAGAAATCCGCAAATAAAGGTTTTGGTGATCCCAATAATCCTTTGCTAGTCGCTGTGCGTTCAGGTTCTGCCATTTCGATGCCTGGCATGATGGATACCATTCTCAATTTAGGTCTGAATACCCAAACCTTAGCAGGTTTGATAAAACACACTGGTGATGAACGTTTTGCTTATGATTCTTATCGTCGTTTTATCCAATTATTTGGTAAAGTTGCCTTATATATTGACGATAAACACTTTGATAAACATCTTGAGATGGTCAAAAAGCGTGTGGGTGCTGCAGAAGATGTTGATTTAACAGCTGATAACTTGAAGGAAATTAGCCAGTTATTTTTAGAAGTTATCAAAGAAAAAACTGGTAATGCATTTCCTGAAGATGTTTACGAACAATTGGATATTGCTATTAAAGCAGTATTTGAGTCATGGGGTGGTAAACGTGCAATTGATTATCGTCGTCAATTTAAAATTACCCCTGATATGGCAAATGGTACTGCTGTAAATGTGGTAGCCATGGTATTTGGCAATATGGGTAATGATTGTGCCACAGGAGTAGTTTTTACTCGAAATCCTGCTGATGGTTCTAAACAAATCTTTGGAGATTATCTTGTAAACGCACAAGGAGAAGATGTAGTTGCAGGAGTTCGTACTCCAAAACCAGTTGATCAGCTTAAGACAGAGTTGCCAGAGTCTTACAAGCAGTTAGCTCAAACATGCAATAATCTTGAAAAACACTACAAAGAACCTCAAGCTATTGTGTTTACTTTATATTTTTTTTTTTTTTTTTTATTACAATCTCGTTCTGCAAAAATGAATGCCGCTAGTATGGTTAAAACTTCAGTGGAT
>DAOVTJ010000013.1 GCA_030633165.1 Thiomargarita sp.
CGATTGAAGTACCATCAAAAAGAAGTAGACGTTTAAATATTTTAGGTTTTTTTACCCCAGATAACGATTTAGAAGCTTTTTGTTTTGATGGAACGGTTAATACAGATGTTGTTGTTGCTTGTTTTGATCAATTTGCTACTAGAAAAACTTCTAAAACTCGCATTGTACTCATAGATAATGCCTCAATTCACACGAATGCGGAATTTGTTATTCATCTTGATAAATGGGAAAATAAAGGAGTTGTTGTTCGCTCATTACCCACTTATTGTTCTGAATTAAATTTCATTGAAATGCTATGGCGTTTTATCAAATATTATTGGTTACCTTTTTCAGCTTATCTTTCATTCGATAATCTGAGAACGGAACTTGAAAATATTTTGAAAAAAATTGGTTCCGAGTTCAGAATTAATTTTGCTTCTTGATAATACCATAAAATTTGTGGTTCAGTACTTAAAGCTTTGGAAAATATTGCTTGTAAAAGTAAAGAAATATTATCTCTTTTTAACTTTTATAAAAAAATGGAGGTTGCGTAACTTACTAAAATTTAACCAAAATCTTTTTCTGAAAAGCTATAGCCTCATACCATGTCTGCTTACCAAAACAATTTGCATTTTTCAACCATAGCAAGTTAGATCGAGTATCTGTAACAGTCCCATCACCATTATCTACATAGCGATTTAGATTTGCAGCCACTTCTATTGAAGTGGTTGGCGAAAATGTACCCACCACCCCAAATAGTGTCACACCGGCTTTAATATTACTTGGAATTAAGTTGGGATCTCCTTGACCCATTTGCATTCCCCATTGACCTTCACGTAAACCCCAAAAAGTTTTACCAGTGACAACATCATTGGGTTGAGCACCATTGATATTATCCTTGGCAGGCGCCTTATCCATCATTTCATTAAGTGTGCACCCTGTTGAACCAGGTCCACGTGTTGGGTCCATAAAAGCCTTCTTTGTGCCTGCTACCCCACTATCTAGGCGGTTACAAATGTCTGAAAGCGTGTACATTGCGCTTTCTATTGAATATAAAGAACCTGGTGGTTCTAAAGAACCTGCTACGGTGATAGAAGGTAAAAGTATTAGGGCATATTTTATTTTCATAGGTTTTTTTCTCGTTTTTTTGTGCACCTTTGAAATTTATAAAAATGGTGCGTGGGACGCACCGTACACCACGAGCATATATTTTAATGTAAAAGGTCAATATTTTTTCATAATATTGTGCCTTTAGCCCACAAAGCTTTCTCTATGCGCCAACAAAGGTTCAAAAAATTGCTTGGCTAAAGTTTTAAAGCCTTGCTCTGGAAGAGGCTCTTCTCCAAAACACAACTTATAATACTGGTCATCAGATTCGTTGCTCCACTGAGAACTATCATTTTTCCATGCTTTTTGTGCGTTTTCAAAGGATTCTTCTTCTGTTTTGGCTTTCTTTAAGTGTTCCACAAAGGTTAAAGATGATCTTGGAAAAAAACGTAAGGGTTCTTGAAGTCCTTGCCAATAAAAATCATTGAGCAGCATGTCTAAAATTTCCTCACTATTACTCACAGGGTGATATTTCCAGCTTTTATCTTCACCTATCAAAATACTGTGACGAGGTATTTTCTCATCTAAACTATTCAGGATTAAATGATGAATCCATAATTTGATATGATCTTTTGATTTCAATTTAGCAAAACGATAATGCACCATATTATTTTGCCATAATCTGCCTAATCGTCCCGTAATGTGCATATCCCCAATCGTCTTATTCACAGCAATGGATGCCATTTTTTCATCTTGTATGATATCTTTAACCCGTTTAACAAACGGTTGTATATCTTTAATCATTTTATCATACACATAATCGCCGATATCGCCATGTGGCAGACAACCATCCGCTTTAGCAAAAGCCTGATATTCTTGTAAATTTCCGCCTTCTAAACTTTTTTCTACCAATGTTTGGTTTAATTGGTAACGATCTAAGCCTTCCACTTTAAAAGGTTCATTTTCATCAATTAAGTCTTCTTTATTCTGTAAAATGATCCCTAAACGTTTATTTAACAAGAACTCAGTAGGATTTATAAAAAAATTGGTCAAGTATTTAATATCAATTGTTTTCCATTCGGCAATAGGTTGAGGCTCTGGTAATGGATTAAGGATGAAAGTTTTAGCTTCTTTACACCGCTCTTTCAGTAAAATAGAGCTGGCAGTACAATATTCATTAGAAAAACTGAATAATTTTTTATCTGAACCATTAAAATAACGGGGACTAAAAGCTTGCAAGGGATGATGAGTGACAATGGGCTCTATGGATGTAAACCCTTTATTAATATAATCCAATAATTCACTCACTAATACTGATGGGGGCATCACCGTGTTATCATGGATATTATGCCCGACATAACTAAGATAAAAATATTTTCGTGATGAAAGCAAGGCTTCTAAGAAAAGATAGCGATCATTTTTACGACGTGAACGATCACCGCGCTTAGGTTTTTTTGCGATAAGATCAAAACTCAATGCCTTGCTTGGACGTGGATAAGCTTGATCACTCATACCTAACAAACAAATCAGTTGAAATGGAATATTTCGCATCGGTAACATGGCACAAAATGAGATGCTACCAGTGATAAAATGAGTGGTGCGTTCCTTTTGGGTAAGTGTTTGTTGTAAATATTCAAGTATAACATCATGACTAATAGGTGTATTAAAATTAACCAATTGACCATTTTTAACTAAGTCATTAAGTGCTTTTCTAATAACTTGTGCTTTTGTATTTTCATTATCCGTTTCTAGGAAATTCTCCAAAACATCTTTTAAATAATCTGACCATTCTGGCAATAATCGGGGCTGATGCAATGTTTGTACACATGTAAATAGTTTTTCAATAAATGAGACTAATTTACCTAATATTAAAGTATCACTCCCTTCAAGCTCATCAAACGGTAGAATATCTTGGAATAAATGATCCTTTTTCTGAGGTAAAGCATAGCCCAACAATAAACGATTTAAACCCGCTTTCCAAGTATTTTCCTCAAATGCTGGCACATTATGGCGCTCCCTATCCTCTTTATCCATACCCCAACGTATGCCCGTTTTCTTTATCCATCGCCGAATCAAATCTAAATCTGTTGCATTAAGTCCAAAACGTCTTTGCACCGCTTCAGTTTCTAAGACTGCTAACACTTTATTCACTGAAAAACGGCTATTACTCAATTCTAAAATTGAAAAAAAAGTATCAATCAAAGCACTCTCACCGCGTAAGCTGCGATCAGCAATACTATAAGGGATTTTTTTCGCTTTTACAGGTGTGGTATCAAATACTGCTTCAATAAATGGAGCATAAGTTTCAATATCAGGCATCATTACCAAGATATCTTTGGGCAAAAGAGCAGGATTTTCCTCAAATAATGCCAATAATTGATCATGTAAGATTTCAACTTCACGCATGGGGCTATGGCAACCGTGAATTTGGATAGAATTATCATCAATCTGTGTTTTTTTATCTTTTCCGCGATCACGTAAATATAAAATATCAGATTGAATATAACTCAGCAGTGTTGTTTCCTCTGGTTTTTCAAAATATTCATGCGAGACATGCGGATACTCATTAAGCATATCAATAAATTCACGCCCCATTTTGCCCATAGAGGCTAATAATGTATTGCCTTTTTCAAAATATAATAATTCTTCAGGTACATTTCTTTCTCGTACCGTTTTATGTGCGATTTCACTATCTGAAACAATATCACCCCAATATTCTTGACAAGGATTATGCAAAAATAGAAAAACATCTATCACTTCTCCCAATTTTGCCAAAACTTCTAAATGAAATGAGGGTAGGGCAGAAATACCAAATACAGAAATACGCGGAAAGCGTGAGTTATGACTCAAATGTTGTATATTTTGAAAAAAGTCCGTTCGTACTTTAGCACGATGTTGTGTCCCATAACGTTGTACCAAAGCACGCCATAAAATGGCTTGCCACTGTGCCTGAGAATCACCTTTTAATTCAGTGGGTTGCCGATTATTTTCCCAGTCTCCAATCCATGTTGGACGATGTACTAAATACTCATCAAAAACATTAGCAAGCCTAGAAACCAGTTGAAAACGTTTAATATGGTGTTCATCATTTTGCAAATAGCCTCTTAATTCTGTAAATTCTGCCTCTTCCAAAAAATCAGGCAAAATATCCATCAAACTCCACACGATCACATCACGTTCAAATTTAGAAGTATCAGGTAAATACCCTAAAGTTTCTTTAAATACCCGCCATAACATGGTATTAGGAAATGGAAAATATGCATTAGCCCAAACACCCATTTGTTGCGCTAATTCCATAGACACCCATCGCTCCATGCCTTGATTTTGTACAACAATGACTTCTTGTGTTAGCGGTGACAAAGGTTTAGTCTTAATGATTGTAGCAAGTGCATGAATTAAATATTCAAGACGATTACTGGTATGAATGTGTAACATTGTAAGAAATCCTAATGCTTTGTTTTTATGACTTGACCATTAATATATATAATATCATCAAATTGACCAATACCACCGCCAATAATTCTATTTGCGCCATAGCTTTTCAAAATATAAGACTGACCATCAGAATTATATTTAAAAGGTGTTCCCCAACGATCTTTAAAAGAACCACTATAAGGTAAAATACCAACTTGCAAATCAACACTGTTTGTTGATTTTGGAAATTCTCCCTGTTCTTTATGATAAATCGCTAATTCAACACTAATAGCCTTCATATCATTTATTGTATAGAAATGATTTATTTTACTGTCTGTCAAAGGTGAACCATTTATTAGCCAAGTCATTTGATGCACAAAACCAGTCAGCGCAATACTTGTGATAAACATAAGAATAAAAAGGGATAATCCAGTCAAACTCCATCTTAAACGCCATTTTTCAGTAAAGCTTGATAAAAATAAATGCACACCCACCGCTAAAACCAAAACGGTTATTATCCCAACGACAAGCATGTTTTGATTAATATTTATATATGGAAAAACATCGGTGATAAAGTATATCCAACCAAATATGATCAAAAAAATGCCTTCAAATGGAAAAAAGCTATCTCCTATAGCAGAGAGTATACCCACAATAGCAATTGTAATAGTGAACTCTGTTTTTGTCATAATCATTTTGCTATCATGATTTTAATCGTTTCAATGGGAAAAATATCAATCATGCCATTAGTTAATAATGTCATACGTTCTTGCCCATAATTATCAGGCTCGTATGCTAAAGGTTGAATAGGAGATTGGCTTGTTAATCCGCTTATATATTGATATTTTTGTTTACCAGCAGGGGCAAACCAAAGTGGATTTGATTGTTCTTGTGGAAATTTTCCGTGATGTTTTTCGGCAAAATGCCATAATTCAGTGCGAAGTTGTTCTAATTTGTAGCGGCGAGTATCTAAAAATTGTTGAAATTTATCTGGTGCTAATTGATGAATAATGCCTGCTTTTTCCCAAGCTTTTGGTGTCATTAGTTCGCGAGTGCCTGCGATCATGAGAAGGACTAAATAAAAAGCAATGCCCCACAAGAAAACAAATGCGAGTGATTTTTGAAAAGATAATTGGGGTAAAGTGGAAAATTCCTGTCTTAGAAAATGCCATAATCCAAAAATAGCAATTGAGGCAATGAAATATATCAATAGAAAAAATGAGAGAGTGGACAGTCTCAACCGAGCAAAATCTGTGAGTGTTAAACTTGGCATCCCTGCATACGCGACATTCATGACTATATCAATCATGAGAAAAAGGAATAGATATCGTTTCATACGTGCTATTACTCGATAAACAAAGACACACTCCCTGCGCCTTTAACACAGGGAAAATATTGGTTATTTTGTAGTTAATTGATCTAATGCCACTTGTGCACCTGCTAAGCCTTGATCTGCGGCTAAACGAAACCATTGAGCAGCTTGAGTTTCATCTTGTTCCACACATTCACCCTGCATATACATAAAACCTAAACCATGTTGTGCTAAAGCAAAGCCTTGTTCAGCAGCAGCCCGCATCCAACGTGCAGATTCTTTTTGATTGACAACCATGCCTAAACCATTTTGCGCCATAACAGCAAGACGATATTGGGCTTCAGAATGTCCAGAATCTGCGAATGAAAATAATAATTTGTAAGCGAGCGGAAATTCTTTGGCTTTAAAAGCTTCTATACCACTTTGTAAGCTCATCATGTCATTTTCAAGCATTTTTATTAATCCTCTCTATCAATATGTGTACGCCCACCCATATAACCTTGTAATACTTTAGGAATAGCAATACGTCCGCCTTCATCTTGATAATTTTCCATTATCGCAACCAAAGTACGCCCAACCGCCAAACCTGAACCATTTATAGTATGTAAAAGAACAGGTTTCTTAATATTCGGTTTTCGCCAACGGGCTTTCAGACGCCGTGCTTGGAAAGCTTCAAAATTACTACAAGAAGAAATTTCCCGATAGTTTTCTTGCCCAGGCAGCCAAACTTCTAAATCATAAGTTTTAGCCGCAGAAAAACCTAAATCTCCTGTACATAAACTAACGACACGATAAGGTAATTCTAAACGTTGCAACACTGTTTCGGCATGTATCGTTAATTCTTCTAAGGCAGCGTACGAATCCTCAGCCTTAACTAATTGTACCATTTCAACTTTTTCAAATTGATGTTGGCGAATCATACCCCGTGTATCTTGACCATAAGTTCCTGCTTCACTACGAAAACAAGGCGTATGAGCGACAAATTTAACAGGTAAATCCTCAGCTTTCCAAATCACATCACGAGAAATATTTGTGACAGGAACTTCAGCGGTGGGTATTAAATAATAATTTTGATCAGTAATTTGAAATAAATCTTCAGAAAATTTTGGTAATTGCCCTGTTCCTCGTAAGCTGTCTGCATTAACTAAGTAAGGGACATTAACTTCAAGATAACCATGCTCTTCCGTGTGCAAATCTAGCATCATTTGAATTAAAGCACGATGTAACCGTGCTAATGATCCCCGCATCAATGAAAAACGTGAACCCGCAATTTTAGCAGCCGTTTGAAAATCAAGTAATCCTAAATGAGTGCCTAAATCAACATGATCTTTCGGTGTGACCTCAAAAACTGGTGGCGTACCCCAACGACGTACTTCAATATTATCTTTTTCACTACGCCCTATGGGTACACTATCATGAGGAATATTGGGCATGCCCATCAATATATCGTTTAATTGAGCCTGAATTGCCATCGTCTGTGCTTCACGGGCTTTCAATTGTTCACCAAGTTGGGACACACTTTCTAACAGTATAGTGACATCTTCACCAGCTGCTTTTGCTTTACCAATGGATTTAGCACTACGATTGCGCTCACTTTGTAATTCTTGGGTTTCTATTTGGCATGCTTTACGGGTCGCCTCCAATTTTGCCAAGCGAATGTGGTCAACAACAAAGCCACGCTGCGCTAACTTTTCAGTTACTTCATCTAAATGATGGCGTAATATCTGTGAATCAAGCATATCAATTATCAGTTATCAATTATAGAAGCTGACCAGTATACGATATGGTTCGGTTTAACTAAGTGCTTCAAATGGGATAAAACAGAGGTAATTTTTTCAGGTTTATCAAAAAATTCTATAATGACTGGCATATCTAAAGATAAATCAACTAAATGAGCACTATGAATTTTACCTGATTTACCAAATCCGCTAATACCTCTTAACACCGTAACACCGCAAACTTGGCTGTCATCATGCAAATAAGATAACAATTTATTTAATCGCCCCTCCGCCTCTGTCAAGTAAATTCGTACCATTGTGATTTGTTTCATAATTGTCTTGCCAATTGCATGCCTAACCAAGTCGCAAATAAACACAAAAAAATACTCAAAGATACATTTAATAATCCTTTGATGTGTTCTCCCCCTTCAATTAGACTTAAAGTTTCTAAAGAAAAGGTAGAAAAAGTGGTAAAGGCACCAAGCATACCTATTAAAATAGCCGCTCGCCATTCCACATTCACAACTCGTTCCAACATATAAATATATAAAAATCCCATCAACAGGCATCCCAACACATTAACAACTAAAGTGCCATAAGGGAAATCTCGCCCTAATAGAGTATAAATACCAGTGGATACCCAAAAACGTAATACCGCACCAATGGAACCACCGGCAGCAATTGCAATAAAGTGGGTCATTGAAGCGTTACACTACCTTTCACTTCTTGGCTTAATGTTCTTGCCATTGTCACCCCAAAGCGTTCTGCCAAACGTTCCAAATAATCTGGTTTTAAGGTAAAATCCTTAATCTTTTCAGCTTTAATAATTTCACGAGCGACATAACTGCTACTCGCCAAACCATCAACTAAACCAAGCTCTAAAGCCTGTTCACCAGTCCATAATAAACCAGAAAAAAGTTTTGGATTATCTAATAATTTCAATTTTCCCGCTGCTTTCAAACTTTTTTCACGTCCCTGTTTGACAACATCAATGAATTGTTCATGAATATTTGTAAGCAAACTTTGAATATGAGCTTGATCTTCGGCTTTCACTGGTGAAAATGGATCTAAAAATCCCTTATTTTCACCAGCTGTTAATAATCGACGTTCGATCCCCAATTTTTCTATCGCGCCAACAAAGCCAAAACCATCCATTAAGACACCAATTGATCCAACAACACTCGCTTTATCAGCATAAATTTTATCAGCCGCCGCCGCAATATAGTAACCTCCTGATGCACACATATCTGTTACAACTGCATACACAGAAATATCCTTATATTTTTCTCTCAAGCGGAGAATTTCATCATTGATATAACCCGCTTGTACAGGACTTCCCCCTGGACTGTTAATACGAAGAATGATACCTGCTGTATTTTCATTTTTAAAAGCCTTACGTAAACTTGTCACAATGTTGTCTGCACTCGCTTCAGTATTAGCAGCAATGACGCCTTGTATTTCAATCAATGCGGTATGTTTGTTACCTCCCTCTTCAGCTTCTGCGCCCAACCACTCAGGTTTTAAAACTGCCGCAAATGTTGCAAACAAGTATAAAAAGAACAAAAATATAAAAAAAATGCGCCACCGACGGGCACGTCGTTGTTCATTAAGAGTGGCAAAGGCGAGCCGCCTTAAAGTATCACGTTCCCAGTTTTCATCCTGGCTGGCTTGAGTCGTAGACATCGTTTTTTATCCTATATGAATGGTAAATCTAACTAAAAATATCACTTATCTAAATGCTTTAAAACTTGTAGCAAGGGTGCTGGTAATGGTGCATGTATAGCCAAATGATATTTTATATCAGGTACATTGATATCCAATTTTTCAGCATGTAAAAACAACCGCTGGTGGCGCATTTTTCGATTAAATGCCTCATTACCATATTTACGATCCCCAATAATCGGATGTCCTTGATAGGCTGCATGAACACGAATTTGATGAGTACGTCCTGTCAAAGGTTGTACACGTAACAAAGTACTTGTTAAAAATTGTTGTTCAATGTTAAACTGAGTAGTTGCGGATTTACCTTTAGAGCTAACACGTACAATACGTTCTCCAGATTGTAAGAGATTTTTTTGTAATGGTGCCTCTACCTGAGAAATGTGCGGATTCCAACGCCCTTGTACCAAGGCAAGATATTGTTTGTGTATTCCACCACAACGTAGTAAATCATGCAAACGTCGTAACATGCTATGTTTTTTTGCAATCATCAAGCAGCCTGAAGTATCACGATCCAAACGATGCACTAATTCTAAGTAAGGCGCATTGGGATATAAAACACGCAACGCTTCAATTACGCCACCATTAATGCCGCTGCCACCATGCACTGCTAATCCTGCAGGTTTATTGAGGATTAACATCAAGGCATCTTCGTACAAAATGGCGTTTTCTAATTCTTTTAAGCGGCTTGCGCTTGGTACTTGGGAACTTTTCGTTTGGTATTGCACGGGCGGCAAACGTAAGAGATCGCCTTCCGCTAAACGGTATGGGGGTTTAATACGCCCCTTATTAATACGCACCTGTCCAGTACGCAAAATCCGATAAATATGACTTTTCGGTACACCCTTGAGGTGTGTATGCAAAAAATTATCAATGCGTTGTCCAACTTTTTCCTGTGGAATGGTAAAAGTCGTTACAGCGTTGTATTTGAAAGTTGATGGATTCATAAGAATTATTATAACTTGCACTACATAAGCAAGACAAGCGATCTTAGTTATCGCCTACTGACTCCAAAGGGGGAAGGGTAATATTTACATCTCCTTTCCCAAGGTATTATACATGACAAGGATTAACTTTAATGAAGAGAATATTAATTAACGCCACGCAGCCCGAAGAGCTGCGTGTCGCTATGGTCGATGGACAAAAGATGGATAATTTTGATATTGAGGCTGCAGGACGAAAACAAACGAAATCCAATATCTATAAAGGTAAAATCACCCGTATTGAACCCAGTTTGGAAGCAGCTTTTATTAATTATGGTGCTGATAGACATGGTTTTTTGCCCTTAAAAGATGTTGCTCGTACTTATTTGAAATCTTCAAGTGAAGGCAAAAGTCAAGAAACAACATCAGGTCGTCGCAGCATCAAAGATGTCCTCCATGAAGGACAAGAAATCATTGTACAGGTAGACAAGGAGGAACGGGGTAACAAAGGTGCTGCCTTAACAACTTTTATCAGTTTAGCAGGGCGGTATTTGGTGCTCATGCCTAATAATCCCAGAGCAGGTGGAGTTTCACGCCGTATTGAGGGCGATGATCGCAGTGAAGCACGAGAATCTTTAAGTGCTTTAGAGATTCCAACAGGTATGGGATTGATATTACGTACTGCTGGTGTTAATAAAAGTGTTGAAGAACTCCAATGGGATTTAGAGTATCTCTTGCAATTATGGCAAGCCATAGAAAACGCGGTGGCTAAAAATACGGCACCGTTTATGATTTATCAAGAAAGTAATATCATTATTCGCGCTATTCGTGATTATTGGCGTGAAAATACTAGTGAAGTACTTATTGATAACCAAGATATTTATGATGAAGCCCGTGGTTTCATGCAACAAGTCATGCCACAGCACCTTAATAAAGTCAAACTTTATCAAGACAATGTCCCATTATTTACACGTTATCAAATTGAAAGCCAAATTGAGTCTGCCTTTCAACGTGAAGTAAAATTACCTTCAGGAGGAGCAATTGTCCTAGATCATACTGAAGCCTTGCTGTCAATAGATATTAATTCAGCACGTGCCACAAAAGGTGTTGATATAGAAGAAACTGCACTCAATACCAATTTGGAGGCGGTGGATGAGGTTGCTCGGCAATTACGTCTACGCGACTTAGGGGGTTTAGTTGTCATTGACTTTATTGACATGCTCAGCCACAAGAATCAGCGTATGGTTGAACTCAGAATCAAAGAAGCCTTAAAAATGGATCGAGCACGAGTACAAGTTGGACGTATTTCACGATTTGGTTTATTAGAAATGTCGAGACAACGTTTGCGCCCTTCTCTTGGAGAGTCTAGCCATATCGTTTGTCCTCGTTGTTGTGGACAAGGCAGTATTCGTAGTGTGGAATCTTTATCATTGTCCATTTTACGTGTCATAGAAGAAGAGTCCATGAAGGAAAAAACGGCCAAAATCATTACACAAGTTCCAGTGAATGTTGCAACATACTTGCTCAATGAGAAACGACATGCAATACAGGAAATAGAGGAACGCCAGCACATCAATATTGTTCTACTCCCTAATACTAGCTTGGAAACACCCAAGTATGAAATGCAACGTGTTCGATTGGATGATAGAACTGAATTTGTTGGTGAGAAAGCAAGTTATAAAATGGTCACAAAATCCCAAGATTCTGTTCTTGAAAGCTATACTAGCTCAAAAACCAATGTATCTGAGCAACCCGCGGTCAAAAGTTTGGTACATACCCCTCCACCTGCACCAATTAAAAAAATAGAGACGCAAGAAGAGGGATTGATAAAACGTGTTTTTGGACATTTTTTTCGTAAAGAAACAGCACCAGAAGCACCAGTTTCCCCTACGCACCGACGGAACAAATCAGTGAATTCAAAACCAAAACGTTCACGTCCTTCCCCAGCTTCAAAAGGGCAGAGCTCTGCACCTAAAACAACAGAATCTGTGGAAACACCCAAAAAGACGGAAAATAATAATCGTTCTAATACTTTTGTACGTCGTAGTCGTCGTCGTAAACGTTATGAACAGTAATTAGTCTTGTGCATTTAATGTTTGACCATTAACTTCATGACTATCTGGTCCCATTAAATAAAGATATAAAGGCATGATAGCCTCAGGCGGTGGTAAAGTCATTGGGTCTTCCCCTGGATAAGCCGTCGCCCGCATGCTGGTACGTGTTGCCCCAGGATTGATGCTATTGACACGAATAGTGCTATCATTTTCGAGTTCATCTGCGAAAATTTGCATCATTCCCTCAATAGCAAATTTGGAAACCGAATATGCGCCCCAATAAGCGCGTCCTTTTCGTCCAACACTAGATGATGTAAATATAAGAGAGGCATCAGGAGCGTGTTTGAATAATTTTAAACACGTTTGAGTGAGTAAAAATGGTGCATTAAGATTAACTTGCATGACTTGATACCAAAGCTTGATATCATAATGTTCTAGCGGTGTTAACGTCCCTAAAACACTGGCATTGTGTAGTAATCCGTCAAGCTGTCCAAATTCGTTTTCTAAGGTGTTGGCAAGGACTTCGTAGTCATTAGGACTTGCCCCTTCAAGATTCATGGGATAAATCGCTGCTTGTGGATATCCAGCCTGTTCAATCTCATCATAAATCGTTTCTAATTTTCTTGTCGTACGTCCCAGTAAAATAACAGTAGCACCGTGTGCTGCAAATGTTTTTGCAGCAGCTCGACCAATACCATCACCGGCACCTGTCACAAGAATGATACGCTTGGCAAGTAGTGTAGGAGAGGGGGTATACTCAAACATATTAGTTTCCTATTTTCTCGACAGCATTAAAACCTTTCATACATAAGCTAAAATTCATTTCCATATTTGATTCTAGTGTTTTCATAATGATAGTACTAATAGTTTGTTAATCTTGCGTGGTATTATACTCTATTTGAACTTATAAAATATCTTTAGCTTAACAAGATGAAAAAGAAACCTATTGTTTTTATGTTTTCTGGTCAAGGTTCTCACTATTTTCAGATGGGAAAAGAACTTTTTCAGCATCATCCTGGCTTTAAAAAGTGGATGATGGATTTAAATGAGATTGTTTATGATAACTTAGGTGAATCTATACTTGATAAGCTTTATGAACAAAAAAAATCAAAGCATGATTTATTTGATAAAACAGTATACACTCATCCTGCTATCTTTATGGTTGAATATGCGCTCGCTCAGGTGTTGTTGGAAAGTGAAATCAGACCAGATTATGTCTTTGGTACTTCAATGGGAGAATTTGCAGCGGCTGCGGTGGCAGGTGTAATGAATTTTGAAGAAGCATTATTAGCTTTAATCAAACAAGCACAGCTTTTGGAAAAACATTGTCAAGCAGGGGGCATGCTAGCCATTCTTCATAAACCCACGCTTTTTAAGGATATACCGCTATTATTTAATAATAGTGAACTTGCTTCTTATAATTTTGATTCTCATTTTGTCATATCTGGTCAACATGATGCCTTAAAGGAGATTGCAAGTTTTTTAAAGAAACAACACATTGCTTATCAATCTTTACCTGTGTCTCAAGCTTTCCATTCTGCCTTGATTGAACCAGCTGCAAGTTATTATATTGATTTTCTTCGCAAGAAAAAACTCAAATCACCCGAAATACCCTTTATTTCTTGTACTCAAGTTGATATTATCCCTTCACTTTCTCAAAATTATTTTTGGGATGTTGTCAGAAAGCCAATGGCTTTTCAACAAACAGTGCAAATGTTAGAAAAAAAACAACCGTTTCTTTATTTAGATTTAGGACCATCAGGAACGTTGGCTAATTTTGTAAAATATAATCTTACTAAGTCCTCTAAATCCGAAATTGTCCCCATAATGACTATTTTTGGAAATAGTTTAAAAAACTTAGAAAAGCTCAAAAAAAATATTAACAGGAACAAAATGATAACTTATGTTTTTCCAGGGCAAGGTTCCCAAGTCAAAGGCATGGGTGATAGCCTATTTGATGAATTTTCTGATTTAACCGCTCAAGCAGATGAAATTTTAGGGTATTCTATAAAAGAACTCTGTTTAGAAGATCCTCGCCAGCAACTCAACCAAACCCAATATACTCAACCCGCCTTATATGTCGTCAATGCCTTATCCTTTTTAAAAAAAGGTGGCAAGAAACCCGATTTTGTGGCAGGACATAGTTTAGGTGAATATAATGCACTGTTGGCATCAGGTGGAATTGATTTTGCCACAGGTTTAAAACTGGTGAAAAAACGGGGCGAGTTGATGAGTCAAGCATCTAATGGCGCAATGGCTGCTGTATTAAACGTCTCTGCTGATAAAATTAAAAAAATTTTAACGGATAATCATTTAACAGGTATTGATATTGCTAATTACAATGCTCCTTCTCAAATTGTCATTACGGGTTTAAAGGAAGATATCAAGCGTAGTGCTGAAGTTTTTGGAGGAATGGCGGTGAGATGTCTGGTTTTAAATGTCAGTGCAGCATTTCATTCACGTTATATGCGTCCTGCACAAGAAGAATTTGAAAACTTTTTAAAGACAGTTGAGTTTTCACAATTATCAATCCCAATAATCGGAAATGTTCATGCAAAACCCTATAAACAAACGGAAATAGCGAATAATTTAGCGAAACAAATTACACATTCTGTAAATTGGGTAGACAGTATCCGCTATTTGATGGGACAAGGGGAGATGATATTTGAAGAAATTGGTCCTGGTAATGTGTTGACGAAACTGTTCACAAAAATCAAAAAAGAATCCAAGCCATTAATGCCTATAAAAGAAAAGGGTGATGTTTCAATCACCCCTGATTCTCTTGGGAGTCAAGAATTTAAACAAGCCTATCATCTTAAATATGCTTATGTGACAGGGGCGATGGCAAAAGGTATTGCATCAAAAGAATTGGTTGTGAAAATTGCTAAAGCTGGAATGATGGGTTTTTTTGGTACAGGAGGGCTTAATTTATCTAAAGTTGCAGAAACGATTCAATTTATCCAAAGAGAACTCAATGCAGAGCAATCTTATGGTATGAATCTATTGCATAACCCAAGCAACCCATCCTTGGAAGAAGAGACTGTGGATTTATTTTTGAAAATGGGTGTCAAAAATATTGAAGCGGCGGCTTTTATGCAAATAACACCTGCACTGGTGCGTTATCGTTTGAAGGGACATGATAATAAAATCATGGCTAAAGTTTCAAGACCAGAAATTGCCCAAGCCTTTTTAAGCCCTGCCCCAGAGCGCATTATAAAGAAATTATTGGATAGCAATAAAATTTCTCAAGCAGAAGCGGCACTAGCAAAAACTATGCCAATGGCAGATGATATTTGTGTTGAAGCGGATTCTGGTGGACATACTGATATGGGAATAATATCTGTATTATTACCCACAATTATCAGACAACGAAATGAGCTTGCCCCCAAAGTCAGAATTGGGGCAGCAGGTGGTATTGGTACGCCTGAAGCGGCAGCTACCGCTTTTATTTTAGGAGCAGATTTTATTCTAACAGGTTCTATCAATCAATGTACTGTGGAAGCGGATACTAGTGATGCTGTTAAAGAGATATTACAACACTTAAATGTCCAAGATACTGATTATGCCCCCGCAGGAGACATGTTTGAAATTGGAGCAAAAGTCCAAGTGGTGCGAAAAGGCGTATTTTTCCCAGCACGTGCTAATAAATTGTATGAGCTTTATCGCCATTATAATTCTTTGGATGAAATTGATGATAAAACTAAAAGGCAAATCCAAGAAAAGTATTTTCGACGTAGCTTTGAAGATGTATACGCAGAAACCAAGGCTTACTATTCTCAAAATTTGCCAGAAGAAATTGAAAAGGCTGAACGCAATCCTAAGCATAAAATGGCCTTAATTTTTAAATGGTATTTTGTACATAGTATGCGATTAGCACGAGATGCGAGTGAAGAACAAAAAGTTGATTATCAGATTCACAGTGGTCCAGCAATGGGTGCATTTAATCAATGGGTGAAAGGAACAAACCTGGAAAATTGGAGAAATAGACAAGTTGATAAGATTGCAGAAAAAATGATGCGGGACACGGCTAGCTTTTTAAATGAACGGTTTCAATCTTTAGGGGATAGTTAATTTTGTAGGGTGTTTCAAATACACCCTATACTCAAAATTTCACTAATTCCATTCTTCAGTGCCTTGAATTGAAAACTTTTCTAAAGTGGACTCTAGCTCATATTTTTCTTGTTTTAGCTTAGCAATGCGAACTTGCCATTGCAGTAACTCGTTAAAATTATTCTCTTGTTTATAGTAAAAATAACGTTGTTGTGAAATTTCTAACTCATTTCTCAATAGCACTAAAGATTGTTCAGCACGTTCAATATATTGTCGCTCCTCTTTAAGCAAAGCGATTTCTCGAAGAATTCGATCGACACGTTTACTGTCAGACTCAACCACCTGTTGTTCAAGATGATTATCTTTATCTAATAATAAACCTGTACTTGCCCCAATTGCCGCCCCAATTGCTGCATTTATAGCTTGAGATTGGTTATCATCACCGATGAAAGCACCCAATAGAGCACCTATCATAGCTCCCCAAAAAGCCACATTGTTAGATTCTTCCTCTGTTTGTTGCGCCATAGCAGGTTGCCATAATAGACTGAGGCTCAATATTAACACGCTTGTTTTAAACCTAATCATCATGTTCACCTTTGTAGATATTATTTATATAAAAAAATTAGAACATATTAGCTATTCTTTTGCAATAAATGCTAGAATTAACATTGATTAATACCTACAATCAAATGTAACAAGGTAGATATTAATCTTAAAATCGTATAGCTTTGAAATCAAAGCTTTATTTTTCCTAAAAATTTAAATTGAGATTATTTGAGTGATTACCAAACTGCGTAATATCGCGATCATTGCCCACGTCGATCACGGCAAAACAACCCTTGTAGATAAACTTCTCCAACAATCTGGCACATTAGGAGATCGCTCAACCAATGTTGAGCGGGTAATGGATTCTAATGATTTAGAAAGAGAACGCGGCATTACCATATTATCTAAAAATACCGCACTTCATTGGCAAGATTATCGGATTAATATTGTTGATACACCAGGACATGCTGATTTTGGGGGCGAAGTGGAGCGCGTCTTATCAATGGTAGATTCTGTTCTCTTGCTAGTTGATGCTGTTGAAGGACCTATGCCACAAACTCGCTTTGTTACCGAAAAAGCTTTAGCACGTGGTTTACGTCCGATTGTGGTGATTAATAAAATTGATCGTGAAGGCGCACGCCCAGATTGGGTATTAGATCAAACTTTTGAATTATTTGACCGCTTGGGGGCAGATGATGCCCAATTAGATTTTCCAGTACTTTACGCTTCTGCACTTAATGGATATGCTAGTGAAGACAGCAATCGACGTGAAGGAGACATGCAGCCCTTATTTGAAGGTATTATCAAATATGTACCAATTCCAGATGTCGATCCTGAAGAACCATTTCAAATGCAAGTCAGTGCGCTGGATTATTCTAGCTATGTGGGCGTAATTGGCATAGGGCGTATTAACCAAGGGCGAATTAAAACCAATACCACTGTCACTATTGTGAATGCAGAGGGGAAACAACGTCAAGGCAGAATACTACAAGTGTTAGGATTTCATGGCTTGGAGCGAATAGAAAAGCCAGAAGCATCGGCAGGTGATATTATTGCCTTTACAGGTGTAGATAAATTAAATATTTCCGATACGCTTTGTGACCCTGAACATGTAATAGCTTTACCTGCTCTCACAGTAGATGAACCGACAGTAACAATGACTTTTCAAGTCAATACCTCTCCATTTGCAGGAAAAGAGGGTAAATATCTGACATCACGCCAAATTCGTGAACGTCTACACCGTGAACTTTTACATAATGTTGCCTTACGTGTAAATAATACTGAAAATCCTGATAAATTTTCAGTATCAGGACGTGGCGAATTGCACTTAGGCATATTAATTGAAAATATGCGTCGTGAAGGCTATGAGCTCGCTGTTTCTCGCCCTAAGGTGATTATAAAAGAAATTGATGGTGAAATGTGTGAACCTTATGAAAGTCTAACAATAGATGTTGAACAAATTCATCAAGGCACAGTAATGGAATTATTAGGAGTACGTAAGGCTGAATTAACAAATATGCAACCTGATGGAAAAGGGCGAGTGCGTCTTGATTTTATAATCCCAGCACGTGGTTTAATTGGTTTTCGCACAGACTTTTTGACTTCAACCTCTGGCACAGGACTGTTGTATCATGTATTTGAGCGTTATGCTCCCATCAAAGCGGGTGAAATTGGACAACGTATTAACGGTGTTTTGATTTCTAATGGAGAAGGCAAAAGTTTGGGTTATGCGCTGTTTAATTTACAAGAACGAGGTCGTTTATTTATAGGTCATGGAGAGCAAGTTTATGAAGGGATGGTTATTGGCATCCACGCACGAAATAATGATTTAGTTGTCAATCCGCTAAAAGCAAAACAACTGACTAATATTCGTGCCGCTGGAACAGATGAAAATATTTTGCTAACACCACCGATAAAAATGAGTTTAGAGCAAGCAATTGAATTTCTTGATGATGATGAATTGGTAGAAGTGACACCAAAAGCAATTCGTATACGTAAACAATTTTTAAAAGATTATGAACGTAAACGTGCCGCTCGTGCTGCGCAATAAAGTGAAAATTTCCCCCCCCCCACACTGTGGGAGGGAAATGTCAGATTTACACGACCTTAAAACCCACAACAGTCACATCATCCTGTCTATCATTTTTGCCCTTATATTCCTTAAAAGCCTGAAGAAACTTATCAGATTGTTCCTCAAAAGGGAATTGGTAATTTTCCATCAGTAGTTTTTTAAAGCGTTTCTTACCAAAAGGAAAACGCTTAGCCCCTCCTAATTGATCTATAAAACCATCAGTTGATAAATAAAAGGTCATTCCTTCTTCAAGATTAATTGTATGTGTGGTAAATGTAAAATCAACATTGGATTTTTTATAACCCAAACTCTGTTTATCACCAGCAATGATATTCAATTTTTCATTATGAATCTGATAAAGCGATTGTTTTGCCCCTGCAAAATGTAAAGTATTTTCCTGTGGATTGACCCAACAAACAGTCGCATCAAGCCCATCATCTGAACGGGCATAGTCAGTATCTTGTTGTAACGATGTTTTGACCAATAAATTGAGTCGTTTTAAAATATCAGCTGGGTTATGGCAATTTTCATCTCGAACGATTCGCCGCAAATTGGTCGAAGAGACCATTGTCATAAATGCTCCAGGGACACCATGCCCAGTACAATCTATGATAACTACAATAAAGCCATCATCAAAAGACTCTGTATAAAAAATGTCCCCACCGACAATATCCCTAGGCATCCAAAGGAAAAAACTATTGGGCAAATAAGTTTTCACTTGTTCCATGTTGGGCAATAACGAAGATTGTATAATTTGAGCATACAAAATGCTATCCATCATATTTTTATTGACTTCAGCCAATTCCGTGTTCGATTCTGCCAATTGTTGCGTGCGTTCTTCGACCTTTTGCTCCAAAGTACGATACAATAGGGCATTTTCTAATGAAACCGCCGCCTGAGATGACAAAATACTAAGCACTTCCAAACGATCAGCTGTAAAAGTTCCAGTTGTCAAATCATTTTCTAAATACAACATACCCATCAATTCGCCTTGATTAAGCAACGGAGAACTTAAAGCCGATTTTGTCTTATGTTCAATCAAATACGGGTCTTTGGTAAATTGCCCCTCAACCGTTGCATCATTCAAAACAACACTTTCCTTAGCATGAGCAACATAATTGATGAGAGTCGTTGGGACAGGAGGCTTACCTTCAGATGGTTCAATCGCTTGAGATTGCAACACAGTCACCTTCTCATCCGTTCCTTCCGCCTCAATCACCCATTGCCCATTATTCTCTAAAATCAAACATCCCCGTTGCGCCCCAGCATTTTCGATGACAATTTTCATCAATTTTTCTAATAAGTGCCCTAATTCAATTTCACCAGCAATAGCTTGAGAGGCTTTAAGAACACTGGCAAAATCGAGCGCATTGGATGCACCATCACCCATCATGGTCGTTGTCGTTGCGGTAATCGTATAACTAGAAGTTGGTTTATTCTGAACTTGAAGTTCAGGATGAGAAGTTTCTAAGTCTTTGACCTTAGCAACTGCCCCCCACTGTGAATAGCCTCGATGTGCCTCTCGTAAGTAGTGATTAGCTAAACGCTCCTGTCCTTTAGCAAAATAAAATTTACTTGCTAACTCATTAGCTAAAGATTCTTCATTCAGGTATTCATGTTCATGTGCTAAAGCAATAGCTTTATCATAATATTCTCTAGCATCATTATCCTTACCCAAGACTCGAGCACGTTCTGCTTCAACCAGATAAAATTTGTGCAGATAATTCATCGGCGCATGATGCGCCCATTTTTTCAGCTTTTTCTGGTTAGCAGCGACCTTTTTCAGGAGCAATTTTTGTTCCGACTTAGGAACATCTACTGCCAATCTCGTCAAAGACGCGTAAAAATTGAGTATAGGGACTTGTATAGAAGCCCTGATTCCGTCAGAGTATTTCTCTGCAAGAACAGCATTTTCAAGTGCCTGGGAATAAGCATGAAACAAATAACTGAGTAGCATTTTGTTAAAATACAAGGAACAAATCGCATTTATATTATTGGTTTCTATATAAACTGATAACTTTTTATCGTCATCAAAACAATCACTATGAAACTCGCTTGGATGTTCATACTGTCCATTCATTTTCATGAGAACTTGTTTATAGATTTCATACCTATGCAAGGTTGATTCATACTTCAGTTGACGAATAGCCTCCGCACATTTAGCAGTGTCTTTTTCAACTTCAACCAAATACTGTCCAATTGAATAGGAATTAATGGCGTACGTCATTGTTGCAGACATAGCTATTTCTAAATCACCAGTTTCGAGTCCGATTTGATAGGCTTCCAACAAGGGATGTTGTGTTTTACCAATATGTTCTTGCCAAGGTCGGATGTAAGTATTAACGACGTAAATAACCTTAGCTTTGATTTCTTTGCTCTTAAACTGTTCCAATAATGTTAAAGCCAATTGACCAAATTGA
>DAOVTJ010000207.1 GCA_030633165.1 Thiomargarita sp.
ATAGATTGAATGAGTGGTTGGATAAAATAATGACCTAATTTGGAATGATAATTAAGATGAGCCTGTTCTCTTCCCCCTAAAATAGCAAGTGGCATCGCAGGACCAATCACTGTTATAGGGGCAGAAGCTCGCTCTGCTGCTTCCCAACCAGGTGGCATTTTTAAACCAGGATCACGCTCAGGCAAAAATACTCGTGCCAAAGTCCAAGGTGTTAAAAGCAAAAAGATACGCCAAATATCAGTATGACGAAAAGCACGGATTTCTATCGGTAAATTGTGATTAACCAAAAGTTCATTTATAAAATAAGTCTCATATATTTCCGTGAAAACGGAAATCACAGTAGTGACCACAGTATCATCATCTTTCGCAGAATCAAATAATTGCCAATGAGACATTTAAAACAACTCCTTTAATTTCAAACCCAGTTGTTGATATAAGCGTAAATGACTATGTTCTTGTAAATCACTGGCAAACTTCGGAACCCATTGCGCTAAATGCTTTTCCCATAATATTTGGAAATTGTCTTCTGTATTTGAGTTACTTTCTAATAAATAGGCAGCACATTCTAACATTATACCAAGGTAATCGGCTGGGAGATCTTCAATGGGATCCAAACCAATAGAGTGGTAAAATTGTTCAATTTCACTACAAGCTGGTCCATTCATAATCCCATTGATATAGGCAGATTCAAAAGGTGGTGCAAATGTTTTAGGATGACCGCTAATAAATAAACGAGTATGCTCTCCCTGCCAATGTTCTAAGGAAAACTCTTTTAATTCTTGTATTGAATCATATAACCAATGGTTATTATGAGCAATTTCTTCGATAGCCGCCAAACTCTCTTCACCAGGTTTAGCAAGCAGCCCTGCGAAGATACGTAATGTTTGCGGTGTGATATTTTTTGATGACATATCAACTCCAGTGATAAGATAAACCTCCCCGCAAGGGGTTTAAACAGTCCAAAGGTTTTCAAGCCTTATTATTTCAGTAATTAACTTTGAACTTAGTAAGCTAAACTCACTACCAGATTGCATCATAGGTAATGCCTCATCTTTTTGCCCTTTTAAAGCCACCACCAAAATTTTAGATGCTTTCTGATGAAAATGTTGATGTAAGCTAGCAAGAACAGAATGATTTGGCAGATTATTTCCTTCTGGTGATTCAAGCCATTGGCCAAATTTACAATGGCTATAATCTCCTGCTTCCTTAGCGGTAAATTGGCTTTCACCTTTATCTATAGCTTCTTTAAGGTGGTTTTTCCAGTTACTATGTGCGAGAATTGCTTCATCAGTCGGTTTCATATTAAATTCAGTTGCTTTAGTTTGAGGTTTTTGGGTGTATCAGAGTTTTTAGGGCAAGTATCGCAAAACGTACCCCAACTGCCATTATCACGATCCAAAGCAGTACAGATGGATATTGATGTCGAAAAAATTTACGATAAAATCGTATCATTCCTCTATGCTTATACCATAATACACGAATCGGTTGCTGACGACTACAAACACCCTTCACATGTAGTACTTTAATATCAGGAATAAATAATATACTAAACTGTTTTGCATGAAAACGCATAAACCAATCTAGATCTTCACAATGTAAAAAATAAGATTCATCCATAGTGCCAACAACTTCTAGGGCTGAACGTCGTACAAACATACAAGCCCCTGAAATTCCTTCCAGTTCTATGGGTTTATCTGGCAATGGTTGGCATGTTAAAACAAAATTTTTAAAGCGTGGATGAAGCTTATCTAAGTGGAGTATTCGTACCATTGTTCGCCATGGTGTTGGTATACTTCGCCGACATCCTGCTTGCTCAGATCCATCAAGATTTTGCACTAACCCTCCTGCCATACCTGCTTGGGGATTATTGTCCATGACTTTCACAAATCGTGCTAATGTATCGGGGCAAATCACACAATCAGGATTGAGAATGAGCAAATATTCTCCGTTTGTATCGGGTAATGCAAGATTGGTGGCGCGTGCAAAGCCCATATTTTCAGTATTTTTTATAATCTGTACTCGTTTATCCTGCGGTAACGTATGCAGGCTATTATCTTTAGAGGCATTATCGACAATATGCACTGTCACGGGGAAGGTAGAAGCCAATACAGAAGACACACATTTTGTCAATAATTCACCACCATTAAAATTGACAATAATGACAGAAATAACACGATCTACAATCATGAATTTGTTAGTTTTACCTTTTCATAGAATCAAAAAATTTGCTATTCGTTTTAGTCGCTTTGAGACGTTCCAACAAAAATTCCATTGCTGCAATATCTTCCATAGGATGAAGTAGCTTGCGTAGAATCCAAATTTTTTGTAATTCATCAGCGGGGGTGAGTAGTTCTTCGCGGCGGGTGCCAGAGCGATTGATATTAATAGCGGGGTAAAGGCGTTTTTCGGCAAGATTACGTTCAAGGTGAATTTCATTGTTACCGGTGCCTTTAAATTCTTCATAAATCACATCATCCATACGTGACCCAGTATCAACCAAGGCAGTTGCTATAATTGTTAAACTTCCTCCCTCTTCGATATTACGTGCCGCCCCAAAAAAGCGTTTTGGACGGTGTAAAGCATTTGCATCAACACCACCAGTGAGAACTTTTCCTGAAGTCGGTACCACAGTATTGTAAGCACGTGCTAAACGGGTGATAGAATCAAGTAAAATCACAACATCCTTTTTATGTTCAACTAAGCGTTTAGCTTTTTCAAGTACCATTTCAGCCACTTGTATATGACGAGTCGCTGGTTCATCAAATGTGCTTGAAATCACCTCTCCACACACAGAACGCATCATTTCTGTGACTTCTTCAGGACGCTCATCAATCAACAGGACCATTAAATAACATTCGGGATGATTAGTAGCAATAGATTGAGCCATATTTTGCAACATCATGGTCTTACCAGATTTAGGCTGGGAAACTATCAAACCGCGCTGCCCTTTTCCTATCGGGGCAACTAAATCAATAATACGTGGTGTTAAATCTTCTACACTGCCATTACCAATTTCTAATGTCAGTTGCTTATTGGCAAATAATGGAGTCAGGTTTTCAAATAAAACCTTATTTTTAGCGAGTTCTGATGGTTCAAAATTAATCTCATTGACTTTCAATAAGGCAAAATAACGTTCTCCTTCTTTAGGGGGGCGAATTTTGCCTGCCACCGTATCGCCAGTACGTAGATTAAAACGGCGAATTTGACTAGGAGAGACGTAAATATCATCTGGACCAGCGAGATAAGAACTATCTGCCGACCGTAAAAAACCAAAACCATCTTGTAAAATTTCCAGGACACCATCCCCAAAAATATCTTCGCCTTTTTTAGCATGCGCTTTTAGCAATGCAAAAATTACATCTTGTTTACGTGAACGTGCAGTTCCTTCTAAGTTGAGTGCTTGAGCAATTGCAATAAGTTCAGCAGCAGTTTGTTTTTTAAGTTCAGTTAAATTCATAAATAATTTCGTACAGTTCAAAAATACTCCTTAATCAGGTGAACAAAAGGTGGGAATGACCGGAGGAGACAAAGGTACAACCGCACGTCCTAAGATGGACGTGGGATGTTTAGTTTTGTGAGAAATTATAAATTGCTATCAATAAATGCCATCAGTTGCGATTTAGAAAGCGCACCGACTTTTTGAGCCTCAATTTCACCGCCCTTGAATAGTATTAGGGTGGGTATACCACGAATACCGTATTTTGGTGGAGTATCAGGATTTTCGTCAACATTTAATTTAGCAATTTTCAATTTACCCACATATTCTTGTGCAATTTCATTTAAGATGGGGGCAATCATTTTGCAGGGGCCACACCATTCAGCCCAATAGTCTACTAATACGGGAATATCCGATTTTAGTACCTCGTCTGCAAAAGAGTCGTCTGTGACATAGACGAGATGTTCACTCATAGTGGCGGATCTCCAAAATTAAAGATATTTGAATGGCGTAAGGACATTATATAGTGATAATTTGGTTTTTTTTCCAAAATGCAAGACTTGTACGCCAGGATAAAATGGGTGCAACGTGATAAGTTGCCACACTACGGGTGTATTTTAACACGTTTATTGAGAATTTTCATTAATTAACATGGAAACTTCACTGATCTGTTTTTTTAAATCAACAATCTCTTCCTCTTTTTCAGCGAGTTGCTCTTGTAACATGTTCAAATATTTTTTAGGATTTTTAAAGCGATAAATACGTTTAACAATATCAATAATAATGAATATCCTGATTATGCGAGTGACAACAGTTCTTGCACGGTATATATTTAAAATTTTTTGTAATTTTACAAACCAATAGGCTTGTTTTGAAATATATAAATATTTAGAGACTAACAAAAATCTTGCCAAAGCCAGCATTGGTAGGAGGATAATAAAAATTTCTAACCAATGTTTTATCAGATACTGAGATCGTTTTTTTGTGAGAGAAAACATAATAATAAACTCAAGCACAAACAATCCCCAAATTAGGGCGTTACCCATATTAATTAGATGGAAAAATAGTGGATGTTTAGCAAAGCTTTGAGGAAAAAGAATTTCACCTATCCAAAAAGGTATTAGAATAATAGAAAATACCAAAATGGGATATAAAAATCGCTTTTCAATATGTTGAGAAATTGATTGATCAGCAGAATACCAAGTAAA
>DAOVTJ010000144.1 GCA_030633165.1 Thiomargarita sp.
TATAAATAAGGAAAAATAAATAAATAAGATCGAATTTCCCGTTTTAAAAGGGGTTGTTCTGTAACAATTTCTTTACATGAACCCATAATACCAAACCAAATACTGGCTGCGACTAAGAGAAAATAAACACTACCACGTCGCATACTTGCTATATCACTAATAAACGGTATTTCCTCCTTTATATATGTAAATGTTAAATCAGGTACGGGCACATTTTTCTTATCAAAAAAAGGTTTTATAGTTTTTTGAATATATTTTTGTCGTTTCTTAATATTTTTTTCTATGGCAAGGATTTTAGCATATCTATGTAAAGTATCAATATTAATGGTTTTATCAGCCTGCTCTAAAGGTGCTTTCATGATACCAAAATAATATAGTATACGTGAGGCTTCATCAAAGCTTTGTTTATCACGGTCAAAATTAGAAAAAGCGACAATAATGAGCATCGCGATAAGGGGAACTTGAAGGATTATTAATGATAAATTAACTTTATCGGCGAAAATGACCCTAAAGTTGCGTTGTATTAAGACAATCCATTGTCCCACAATGATTTTTAATAAATGTCGGCGTAGCATATTTTTCTAACTCATTAAAATCTCATTTCTTAGTATAACTCAAAAAAATATGCAAGAATTTTATATCATTTTTTCTTTCTTGTGATAATTTTGTTAAAATCTCATGAATCACCTCTAAAATTGTATGGATTTTAATTAAATCTATACATAAGATAGGTTTCATCAGGTACTTTTCCAAAAGAAAATGGTAAAACACCCCACTGATGAGTATAAAATCCCGCCCCCAGTGCAGTACTCATTGTGGAACCCCATCGACTAATAGGCACAAACAAAGTGAAATCTTTAAGTAAATTAACCTCTTTAAAGTTAATGATATTTGTATTACTTGTGGAAAAAACCATTAAATCTCCCCTTGCAACACGTGATTGTGTTGTATCTATTTTAGGAATACCCTCTTTTTCCATATAATACTGAAATCCCCAACTGCCTTGAAACCATAATGTCCCTTCAAAATTTTCATATTTTTGAGCGAGTTGAGAAGCAGCACGGCGTGTGCTGTTAGCTAAGTCATAATCCATAAGTAACACTAATAAAGCAACACTTGCTGCTGGTATTAAAGGAATGGTCAAATGCCATACTTTGATGGGATTAATAGGTAAGCGACGTACAACCAAAATACCAATAGCAGGTAACATGGGGAGAAGCGTGCGTGCATTGACTGTCCAATTTAATAAGCTGGAAAATATAAAAACACCTAGAATCCATAAACCAAGCAATAAAGCCGATGGGCTTCTACGTTTCCACCAATCTAAACCAGTTAATGCTATAATTTGTATTCCTGCGATTGCAAATAAAAGTAGTTGTATAATAAAGCTTAAATGAATTGTATCTGGGGACACTATAACAAGTATTATTAGTAATAAACTTATGATTAACAGGGCTTTTATTATAATCTTAGATGACCATAACCAAGGAATATAGAAAAATGCTGAAGCATAACATCCTCCCAAAAATATTATGCCAATAAAATTATTGTTCAAAAGTTGTCTGCTGCCAAGATAATAGCTTGATGCATAAGCTTGAGCACCCAATATCAATCCTTGCTCATAAAGTAAATGGGTTCCCCACTCATATCCAACGAGCAAAATACAGGGCAGTAATAAGAATAGTAATTTCCGATTCGGTTGTTGTAGAACAGCCCACGTGTAAACAAATAAGAGAGGGATGAGTGATATTCCAAAATATTTGCTTAAAGCTGATAATACAATCAATAGGCTAGATAACAAAAGTAGCCAACTCTTATTATATTTGAGTCCATATACCCAACAGACGATCGCCCATACATAGAAAGCTACCATCATCATATCTGACATCACAGTGCTACTTGACACTAAAAAAACAGGTGTTAAAATACTAATTAGAGTTGCTAAAACTGGAAAGGAGCAAAATTCTTTTGCTAAAAAATAAGTTCCTAAGCTTACAGCAACAGCTGGTAGTATAAAAGCTAAATGGAGTGCTATTTCACTCCATCCAAATAAAAAAGCCACAAATGCTATATAATAAGAAACCCCAGGTGGATTTTGGTTAATTATGAACATAGGTGTCGCAGTATTGTACCAATTGACGCTAAAGTCATAAAAATTCAATGGATTATTTTGAATATGTTCGGCTGCCCAAATAAATAATGGGGCATCTATATGAAAAGCCTTGTCAACGAATGGTATGAGACAAAGAATAGGGATTATAGTAACAACTATAATTGACCAAATGAGCTCATGTTTATGAAAAAATGATGTGTCAGTAGGCATCTGTTTCTCGCATTTTGTATAAGAGGACAAATTAAGATTATCATCAAAGTCTTATGATTAGCAATAATTTTATCTAAAATAACTAATGTTACGTACTGACTCAAAAAATGACTAAGGGCATTCATAGGTTAGTGCGTCATATCAGTAAAAGAAATGTAAATTCAATGAATAAACCATCAAACACATCCCGTGTTCAAACTTTCAATGTCTATTTAATCTTTACCGCCTCTGGTGTAGCAGCACTTATTTACCAAATCATTTGGGCACGCTGGTTAGGTCTCGTATTTGGTAATACAGCAACTTCAGTCTCTATTGTCTTAGCAAGCTTTATGTTAGGCTTAGCTTTAGGTAGTTATATTGTGGGGCGTCGTTTGCATAAAATTGCAAATCCCATGTTGACTTATGCTTATCTGGAGTTAGGTATTGGTCTTTTTGCAATTGGTTTTCCCTGGTTTGCAATGCTAACCGATTGGCTATTTACCTCCATAGTCAGTGCAGAGACACCGCTCGCTTTGAGTCTGACTATCAGAGCGATACTGTCATTTATTTTATTAGTTGTGCCAACGACACTAATGGGGGCGACTTTACCTTTATTAACTGATTTTTTTCGACGTGATCCACGGCATACTCACAGTTGGAAAGTCGGATTGTTATATGCTGCAAATACATTTGGTGCAGCACTTGGTATCATTGCTGCAAGTTTTGTACTGATTGAGCTTATTGGTGTACGTGCAACGACCTTGTGTGCTGCCTCTCTCAATTTTTTTGTTGCCTACCTCGGTCTCAAATATGCGCGTTCTACACAATTGCGTCCTGCCGATTCTGCTTCGAGTCAAGAGTTTACTTTAGATAGGATGGGTAAACTGGCTTTGGTCGTACTCGCAGCCAGTGGTGCTATCGCCTTAGCTAGTGAAGTCTTATGGACACGTGCGATGGAAATTATGATCGGCAATTCAACTTATGCCTTTGCAATGATTGTTGTATTTTACTTGCTGGGTATAGCGGCTGGTAGTTGGGCTATGTCACTGATTGTAAATCGTTTGAAATCCCTATCCTTATGGCTTGCAGGACTTCAATTGGGTATGGGAATTTGGACTGTTATTGCTCTTATCTTATTTGGTTTCATTAGTAAAAATCTATCTCAATACTCAAATACACCCATTTTGATAACAAGCCTATTTTGGCATTATTTGCAAGCTGTCAGTCTCTTATTTCCCCTCGCGTTTTTTTCAGGGGCTACATTTCCACTTGCAACAAAAATGATCGCTCCAAAATCTGAAGATGCGGAGGGTGTCCTCATTGCCCGTGCATACGCCTGGAATACTATGGGTGCTGTGTTTGGTTCACTGATTGCGGGATTTGGCATTGCCGCATTTTTGGATTATTTCCAAGCGATTTATTTATTAGGTGTGTTTTATGGATTAACAGCATTGATGATTGTTTTCGTATCAACATGGAAAAGATTTCAAAAACAATATGCTATGGGGGTGGTTGGCATTTTATCCTTTGCCCTAATAGGCTTCACTGTGCTTCAAACTGCTGAAACTAATCGTTTCAAAAGGAACTTTAACCGCCATAATAATACTTTTAAAGTCGTTTACCATCAGCCTGGATTACAAGGGGTAACCACTGTATTAAAAGATATCGCACATCCTATGAATGATCGATTGCTTGTCAATGGCGCGGGAATGACTGTTAAAGTCACTGATACTAAGATGATGGCTCATCTCCCCTTGTTAATTCATCCTGATCCAGAAGATACATTGGTGATTTGCTTTGGTATGGGGACAACTTATCGTTCTGCCATTTCTTATGGAAAACAAGTCACAGTTGTGGAATTAGTGAATGAGGTTTTGGGCGCATTTGATTATTTCTATGCAGATGCCGAACATGTGCGTAATTATCCCAAAGGACGGATGCTAAACAATGATGGTCGTAATTTTCTTAAACTGACAGATGAGCGTTTTGATGTGATTACTATTGATCCTCCCCCCCCTGTTGATTCAGCAGGTGTTAATCATTTGTATTCAAAAGATTTCATTGAATTGGCACGTTCCCGTCTCAAACCAGGGGGGGTTATGGCACATTGGATTCCATTTCCAAACAAAGGGGGCGGGGTACATGATTGGACAACATTCAAGATGTTATTAAGCACTTTTGCTGCGGTTTATCCTCATACATTAATGCAACCTGGTTGGAACAAAGTGGGTATGCACGTTTTAGGGTCTATGGAACCTATTAAATTTTCTGAGGAAGGTCTGCGGAAAGCCTTTATGGATCAAAAAATTGCCAAAGATATTACAGAATGGAATAGAGTACCGCTGGAGTACTATACCAGTTTTATTCCGATAGTACCCTCTACATTGAAAGATTTTCCTTTCGTAACTGATGATCGTCCTTTTCTTGAATTCAATATGATTAGATATTGGCAAGAAGGTACTAAAATCAGTAGCCCCCAAGTTTTATGGTAAGAACTTCCTCCTCTAATCTTAAAGACCTTTCGAGGATAACGCTTTATCCTCGGAAACAGGGTTTCTAAAGTTATTTTATGACAAAATCACACAAATGGGCGAAAGCAATATTTATTATTGTTTGTATTTTATCAGCAGTATTTCTTGCTTACCATGATGCTTTAAATAACCAGTTAATAACAACATGGGACACACAGGCTTATGTGATTGATAATACACATATTCGGGCTTTTAATTGGGAAAATATATACTGGATGTTTACCAATTTTGATATGGCAAATTGGCATCCCCTTACGTGGGTATCACATGCCTTAGATTATGCTTTATTTGGTCTTGAACCTTGGGGACATCATTTCGTTAGTATTTTGATCCATGCTTTTAATACCATTTTATTCTTTGGCTTGGTAATTGTTTTAATGTCTTTTAAGACACGGGATATAGATAATCAAACATTATTAGCCGCAGGTGTTGCAGCCCTTTTGTTTGGGATACATCCGCAACATGTTGAATCTGTCGTTTGGATCGCCGAAAGAAAAGATGTGTTATGTCTATTTTTTATTTTATTAACACTATTATCTTATGTTTTTTATACTGCGGCTCTTGGAATTAAACGTTATTTTTGGTATTTTTCAACATTATTATGCTTTGGTTTAGCACTATTATCCAAGCCGATGGCGGTGACTGTGCCCGTTATTCTCTTGCTAATGGATGTTTACCCTCTCAATCGAACTCGCCTGACTCATTCTCCTCATGCTGTTTCGTATATAAAGTTGATCCTTGAAAAAATTCCTTTTTTTCTTTTCACATTATTTACAATCATGTTCACTCTTATGGCTCAACAAGAAGCCATGTTTGCTATTGATAGAATGGGAATAATATTTCGCATTCTGAATGCTTGTAATACATTGATACTTTATATCGCCAAATTTATTTTTCCTGTTGCCTTATCGCCTTTTTATCCCTTGATCCAAGCTAATAATACTTTAGAATACTATTCTATTCTAATCCCAATTACAGCGACGATTCTTATTACGATTCTCTGTACTTACCTTTGGTATAAGAAAAAGTATTATGCCTTAATCACTTGGTTATTTTATTTGGTGACTTTATCTCCTGTCATTGGTATTATACAAGTGGGTAGCCAGTCGGCAGCTGATCGTTATGTTTATTTACCCACAATGCCATTTTATATACTTTTAGGTATTGGTTTTGTCAAACTCTTATATACAAAAAAAATAGGCAAACAGATTAAATTAGCAAGCATTATTATGTTAGTTTGTCTTAGTCTATTATTAATACAATTAACCCAAACACAGGGTAAAGTATGGAAAAATGATATCACATTATGGAGTTACGCATCAGCATACAATCCTGAAAATGGTTCACTACACTATAGTTTGGCTCATGCTTATTCAAAAAACGGAGCTTATGAAAAAGCACTTGTTCATTATAACCGTGCTATTGCCATTGAACCAACACGTAGTGGCTGGTATCCCACTCTGTTAAAAACTTATCTCTTGCTAGAACAATTCGATAAAGCGTTAAATTTGATAGAAACACCGATAGAAGAAGGTATTGATATAGGACTTCCCCTAGATCAACTATATTTTATACAAGGGTGGATATATCATAAACAAGGGCTATTACATAAAGCACAAGAAGCATTATCAAAATCTTTAACAATAAATCCTGATAGACAACATGCGCAAGAATTTATGTTAAAAATTAATAAACCAGAAGTGCCATAAAAATCAATTTTCATCCGAACTGAGTATTATGACAACTATCAACAAA
>DAOVTJ010000037.1 GCA_030633165.1 Thiomargarita sp.
AAAAATTCAGTATTTTCCGTGACTGGAGAACCCTTGATAAATTCTATAAAATAAAAGAATAAGTGACCACCATCAAGTAAAGGAATGGGTAATAAATTGATGATTCCCAAACTAACACTGAGTAAACCCAAAAAGGGTAAAAATACACTGAGACCACTTTGGGCAGATTTTCCAGAAAATTCGGCAATAGTGAGTGGTCCACTGATATGCTTAGGTGAAATTTCCAAGGTCAACATTTTGACCATCATACGCAAAGTTAATAGGCTGATATCCCAAGTTTTTTCAAAACTATGTAATAAAGCATTGCCTAAACCATAATGTTCTGTTGCAAAATAAATATCAAAATAGTCTGGGGGAATAATAGATTTTATTCCAAGTTTTCCCTTTCCTTCAACATCAGCAGGTATCAAAGTAAAATTGAGCCGTTGATTATCGCGTTCAATTTCGGCAATAATTTCTTTACCAGGACGCACAGAGACATAATTAGCCAATGCTTTCCAATCTTTTATCGCTTGATTATCCAAGGTAATAATTTTATCACCAACTTCTAGTCCAGCACGTTCTGCCACACTTCTTGGCATAATTTCACTGATCACAGCAGGTACAGAGGGATGTAATGGTGAAATACCTAATTTTTTTAAAAAATGCCCTTTTGCGATATCATCAATGGAAATACCTTGCAAATTAAGCGTTAAATCATAAGAATGGCTTTGCTCATTTCGCACTGAATATATTATTTCATTTTTACCATCCAAGATATGTTGCAAGCTTTCTTGTACAACACTATCCCAACGTACTGTTGTTTGTTGATTAACAGCTATAATATGGTATCCAGAATGAAATCCAGCTTGTTCTGCTACACTTTGAGGCGCGACATCACCTACTAAAGCTTTCATACCTGTCACACCATTCATATACATTATAGTATATGCGATAATGGCAAATAGGAAATTAAATAGCGGTCCTGCAAAAACAATAGCAGTACGTACGCCTAAGGATTGTTGATTAAAGGCACGGTGTTGCTCTTCAGGTGCGACATCTTCTTCTCGTTCATCTAGCATTTTAACATAGCCACCGAGGGGAATAGCGGCAATCACAAATTCGGTCTTATCTTTACCAAAAGTATATGACCATAAAGGGTTTCCAAATCCTATTGAAAAACGTATAATTTTTACACCTAAACGTCGGGCAACCCAATAATGACCAAATTCATGCACGGTCACTAAAATACCAAGGACGACTATAAAAGCAAGTAATGTTTGTATAAATGATATCATATCAGTTATCACCTATAATTATTTATGGCTTGTTGTGCAAAATCACGAGCATGGGCATCATCTTCAAGAATGATCTCCAAAGTATTAGCCAGATGACTACTTAATTGAGATAAAGTTGTCTCAATTATTTTGGGAATGGCAGTAAAAGCTAAACGTTCTTCTAAAAATGCTTGTACAGCGATCTCATTTGCCGCATTCAAAATTGTACTGCTTGTCCCACCAGCTAACATAGCTTCATAAGCCAAGTTTAAACAGGGAAAACGTGTATAATCCATTGCTTCAAAATCCAATTGGGCAATTTCTACCAGATTTAAGTGGGGAACACCAGATGCAATGCGTTTAGGCCAGGCTAATGCATGTGCAATAGGTGTGCGCATATCGGGATTACCTAATTGTGCTAACACCGAACCATCAATATATTGAACTAGTGAATGAATGATACTTTGGGGATGTAATACGACTTCTATTTGTTTAGAAGTGGCCGCAAATAACCAAGATGCTTCAATAACTTCTAGTCCTTTATTCATCATTGTGGCTGAATCTACAGAAATTTTGCGTCCCATAATCCAATTTGGATGGGCACAAGCCTGATCAGGTGTTATATTATGTAATTGGTCAATGGGATAAGTGCGAAAGGGTCCGCCAGATGCTGTTAGTAGTATATGACTAACACCGTTATCTTTTAAAGTACTTGATGGTAAACATTGAAAAATCGCATTATGTTCACTATCAATCGGCAATAATTCGGCACCATGTTGGCGCACAGTGTCCATGAATAATTGTCCAGACATGACAAGGGCTTCTTTGTTAGCCAATAAAATCCGTTTACCTGCCTTTGCTGCGGCTAATGTAGGCAATAAACAGGCACTACCAACTATTGCTGCCATCACCATGTCGACTTGGGGTAAACTTGCGACATGAATTAATCCTTCAGAGCCACTTAACACTTGTACAGAAAGATTATTCTTTTTTAAACGTTGTTCAAGTTGTTCAGCTGCTTGATGATCTGCCATCACAGCATAACGGGGCTGCCATTCCAAACAAAGTGCTGCTAAACGGTCAACCTGTTTATGTGCAGTTAGTGCAATAACTTGAAATTCATCTTGATGTAATTTGATGACATCAAGGGTATTTATACCAATGGTGCTGGTGGCACCCAATATCGTGATCTTTTTCACAAGATATTTCCTAAACCCATCACAAATATGGGAGCAGCTGAGGTTAAACTATCAATACGGTCAAGTATACCGCCATGACCAGGCAAGATTTGTCCACTATCTTTGATACCTGCTTGACGTTTAAACAGGCTTTCAAATAAATCTCCCAAAATAGATACAATAACTGTAAACAAGCATAATAGCATAAACAAAAATGACATGGATTCTAAGAAAAGATAAGCAAGTGATACAATTGAACTCATTAACAATGCCCCTGCTACACCTTCCCAAGTTTTTCCTGGACTAACTTTATCAGCTAATTTTCGCTGTCCCCAGCGTTTACCAGCAAAATAGGCACCACTATCAGCAGCCCAAATTAATACAAATAAGAAGAGTACTGATTGTCCACCATACTGTTCATGTAAAATTAATAAAGCAAGCCAAGCTGGTAATAAAATAACAAAACCTAGTATAGCTTTAATAAATGGAGATTTTGGTATCAGATTATCGCCTTTTTGATAACGCCATACCCAATACAGTGCTAATAACCACCATAAACATGCTATATATATTATATATATATACATTAGGTGTGATTGTAACCAAAGTGCATATAATGCCATTGCAAGCACAATGGTATAAGGCATTCGCATTTTCCAACCACATAAACCTGCCCATTCCCATGCCCCAAGCACGACAAAAATACCTATTACCCCTGCAAAGGCTTGCGTGGGTAGAGTCAATAATACCCATATTATAATGGGTATTAAAATAATAGCGGTGATCAGACGTTGTTTAAGCATTGTTTGTCTCTAGCTGTTCGCTGGTTTGTCCAAAACGACGTTGACGCTCTGCAAATGATGTCATTGCATTATTAAAAGCATCTTTATCAAAATCAGGCCACAAAATATCTGTAAAATATAATTCTGTGTATGCTAGTTGCCATAATAAAAAATTACTAATCCGTTGTTCACCACCTGTACGAATAAATAAATCTGGTTCTGGTAAATCTCCCAAACACATTTCTCTTGTTAAAAGATTTTCAGTAATATCTTGACTTCGTAATATTCCTTGTTCGACACGTGAAGAGAGACGTTTTGTAGCTTCAACAATATCCCAATGTCCGCCATAATTGGCAGCAATAACTAAAGTAATACCAGAGTTATGCTGTGTTACTTTCTCCGCATTAGCCATTACTTGTTGTAATTTATCAGAAAAAGCATCACGGGCACCAATAATTCGTAAACGCACATTATTCTTATGTAATTTATTAAGTTCGCGTTCTAAAGCTGTTATAAATAATTTTATGAGCAAGTTGACTTCTTCTTCAGGACGTCGCCAATTTTCACTGCTAAAAGTAAATAAGGTTAAAACTTCAATGTTTTGTTCTACACATAAGCTTAATATCCGACGTACTGTTTCAACACCAGCCTTATGTCCAGCATGACGTGGTAAAAATTTTTTTTTGCCCAACGACCATTACCATCCATAATAATAGCAATGTGACGTGGAATAGAGGAATTAGTCATCACACTTCCATTAACTCTGTTTCTTTATCTTGTAATACAAGATCAACTTGACCAATGAACTTATTTGTTAATTTTTGGATTAATTCTTCGCTATGATGTTCCTCATCTTTAGAAATATCTCCATCTTTTAATAATCCTTTAAAGTCATGATTAGCATCACGACGGATATTACGAATAGCAACCCGTCCACCCTCAGCCTCATGGCGAACCACTTTGACTAAATCACGTCGTCGCTCCTCTGTCATCGGGGGCAAGGGAAGACGTAATAAGTTACCCACATTACTTGGATTTAGCCCTAAATTTGAATCCCGAATCGCTTTTTCTACAGTACTTACCATAGATTTTTCATAAGGTGTAACACTTATCGTCCGTGAATCTAGTACACCAACATTAGCAACTTGATTAATTGGAACATCAGAACCGTAATAAGATACTATAATATGATCAAGTAAACTGGTATGAGCACGTCCTGTCCGAATTTTAATAAAATCTGCTTTTAGGGAAAGCACACTTTTTTGCATTCGTTCTTCAGCATCTGTTATAATAATATCAATTAATTCATTCATTTAAGTAGATTCCTCAATCAAGGTGCCTTCGTCAAAACCAGTAATAGCACGATAAAGAGCATCCTTTTTACCCATATCAATCACGCGTAATGGCATATTATTATCTCGACAAAGAACGACGGCTGTGGTATCCATTACGCCTAATTCACGTTGAATAACTTCATTATAAGTTAAGCGTGAAAAACGTTTAGCAGTGGGGTCAATTGTTGGATCGGCACTATAAACCCCATTGACTTTGGTAGCTTTTATCATTAAATCAGCACCAATTTCTAGGGCACGTAAACTTGCCGCAGAATCTGTAGTAAAATAGGGGTTACCTGTACCAGCGACAAAAATCACGACATGTCCATTATCTAGGTAAGAAAGTGCTTGTTGTTGGCTATATTCTTCACAAATCCCATTGATACGAATAGCTGACATGACTTGTGCTTTTTCACCAACCTTTTTCAGGGCATCTTGAAAGGCTAAGCCATTCATCACGGTTGCCAGCATACCCATATAATCAGCGGATACTCTTTCAATCCCATTTGCAGTTAAGCCAGCACCACGAAAAATATTTCCTCCACCAATAACTAAACCTAATTGTACACCAAGTTCAACAAGTTCATGTACTTCTTGTGCAATACGGGTCATTACCTGTGGATCAATACCAAAATTCGCATTACCCATAAAAGCTTCACCACTCAACTTTAGCAACACGCGACGATAGGCTATGGAAATTTCAGACATTATTTTTAGCACTCTAAAAAAGTGGCTGGGGGGTAACACAAAACCGTTACCCACCTACTATTAATTTTGTACTTGCTGCATTACTTCTTCAGCAAAATTTTCATTTTTCTTTTCAATGCCTTCACCAACCTCAAAACGTTCAAAACGTATCACCTTAGCTTGATTAGCTTTAAGCAACGCTGCCACCTTTTGGTCTGGATCTTTGACAAAGGGTTGACCAAGTAAAGTAATTTCACTTAAAAACTTTTCAAGGCGACCTTGAACCATTTTTTCAATGATATGATCAGGTTTACCACTATTGGCCGCTTGTGCAGTAAAAATCTCCTTTTCCTTGGCTAAAATGTCAGCTGAAACTTGATCAGCAGAGATACATACAGGACGACTGGCTGCAATATGCATTGCAATATCTTTACCTAAGTCTGCATTTCCACCAGGTATATCGACTAAAACACCAATTCGTGTACCATGTAAATATACACCCAAATCTGTTTTACTTTCCATGAAAGTAAAGCGTCGCACATTAGTATTTTCACCGATTTTAGCGATTAAATCTTGACGTGCTTTTTCAACACTTTTTTCACCGCCCACTAACGTAGCAGCCATCAGTGCATCCAAGTTGCTAGGACAATCACGTAAGACTGTGGCGGCAACTGCATCACAAAAATCTTTGAAATCATCCCCTTTTGAGACAAAATCGGTTTCACTATTAATTTCGACCATGGCAGCATGCTTGTTATCTTGTTGTATAACAATCAAACCTTCTGCTGCAATTCGCCCAGCCTTTTTGGCGGCTTTGGCTTGGCCTGATTTACGCATGGCTTCAATAGCGATTTCAATATCACCTGCACTTGCTACCAATGCTTTTTTGCATTCCATCATGCCCGCGCCTGTGCGTTCACGCAGCTCTTTAACCAGTGCTGCTGAAATTTTCATTATCTTTAACCTCTTATTTGTAATTACGCTTCTTCAGTAGGGGCAGGCGCGGGTTCTTCAGTTTCAACTTCCACAAACTCTTCTTCCTCAGCCTTGGGTTGCAAACTCGCTTGACGTGCATCAAGAATAGCATCTGCTATCCCATTAGCATACAATGTGATCGCACGAATAGCATCATCATTACCTGGAATGATGTAATCAACACCTATGGGACTATTATTAGTGTCTATGACACCAACAACGGGAATATGTAATTTAATGGCTTCTTTTACAGCAATGTTTTCATAGCCAACATCAACAATAAATAAGGCATCAGGTAAACCTTCCATATTCTTAATACCACCTAAACTACGCTCTAATTTGCCCATTTCACGAGTGAGTGATAGGCCCTCTTTTTTTGTTAAGCGTTGTAAGGTGCCATCTTCTGCGATTATCTCTAAATCTTTAAGACGTTTAACAGAGGCTTTAACCGTTTTAAAATTGGTTAGCATGCCACCTAACCAACGGCGATTGACGTAAGGCATACCGCAACGATTAGCAGCTTCTTTAATCACCTCTTGAGCAGCCCGTTTTGTACCAACAAATAAAATGTTGCCTTTTTTTGCCGCTAATTGACCAGCAAAATTTGCCGCATCATTAAACATTGGTAATGAGTGTTCAAGATTAATGATATGAATCTTATTTCGGTCCCCGAAAATATACGGAGCCATTTTTGGATTCCAGTAACGAGTCCTGTGTCCAAAATGTACCCCTGCTTCCAGCATTTGACGCATAGAGATGTTTGTCATTATTAGTTTCTACTCCAATTAAATAAATACCTTTATTATTAATATACAAGCTATATTAGTAAAATGTGTATACTGATTAATTTTAAAGGCATGGGATTTATACCATAAAAGGCTTATTAAAACAATCGTATGACTATCTCCATCAAAAATATTGAAGATATTGAAAAAATGCGTGTGACAACACGTTTAGCTGTTGAAGTGTTAGATATGATTACGCCTTATGTACAAGCAGGTGTGACAACTAATGAATTGAATCAATTATGCCATAATCATATTGTTAATGTGCAGAAAGCGATACCTTCCCCCTTAAATTATAAAGGTTTTCCAAAATCCATTTGTACCTCTGTTAATCATCAGGTTTGTCATGGCATTCCTGGAAAAAAGAAATTGAAAAGTGGAGATATTCTTAATATTGATATCACTGTTCAGAAAAATGGCTATCATGGTGATACCAGTCGGATGTTTATGATTGGTAAACCAAGTATACGGGCTAAACGTCTTGTTGAAATTGCTTATGAATGTTTATGGATTGGCATTCATCAAGTCAAGCCTGGTGGATATTTAAGTGAAATTGGTAAAGCCATTCAACAACATGCGACATCCCACAAATATTCAGTAGTACGTGAATATTGTGGACATGGTATAGGAAAAAACTTTCATGAAGAACCTCAAGTTTTACATTATTATTGTACTGATGTTAAAGATATCATATTGCAACCTGGGATGACATTTACCATTGAGCCTATGATTAATGCGGGTAAAGCAGATATTAAATTATTACCAGATCAATGGACAGTAGTCACCAAAGATCATAAGCTTTCTGCTCAATGGGAACATACGCTTTTAGTAACAGAAGATGGTGTTGAAGTGCTGACTTTAAGTCAGGGTGAAAAACAATATGCCTAAACAACTTAAACATTCAAAAGTGTTAATTGTTGGTCTTGGAGGTTTAGGTGCGCCAGTATCCTTGTATTTAGCCGCTGCAGGCGTAGGGCATTTAGTGTTAGTTGATTACGATCATGTTGATTTATCCAATTTACAAAGACAAATCATACATAAGACATCACATATCGGACAAGAAAAAACAGTATCAGCTCAAATTAAACTACAAGCATTAGTGCCAGAACTGCAAATTACCCGATTTAACCAAAGGCTTTCTAAAACTTCTTTAAATAACATGTTGAGTGATATTAATGTAGTTGTTGATTGCAGTGATAATTTTATGACACGCTTTGCCATTAATGCGGCTTGTGTTGAAAATGGTACACCACTTGTATCAGGTGCTGCTGTACGTTGGAAAGGGCAAGTTGCAGTATTTCTACCTGCTCAAAAACATAGTCCATGTTATCGGTGTTTATATAATAATACTGAGGATGAAACAGAAACTTGTAGTCAAATGGGCATTTTAGCCCCATTAGTGGGCATTATTGGCAGTATTCAAGCCTTAGAAGTCATTAAAGTGTTATTAGGCATTGGTCAATCACTTTGTGGTAAACTATTAACATTTGATGCATATACTGAAACGTGGCGAACCTTAAAACTACGTAAAGATCCTGCTTGCCCTGTCTGTTCCCAACTGATAACTGATAACTGATATGAGCATTGATGTTAAATTTTTTGCAAGTTTACGTGAACAAATTGGAAAAAGTGACATCCAAATTGAAAGTACAGATTCATTGACTTGTGCCAAAATATGGGCACAAGTTTGTAATAATGCCCCTTTACCAAGTCATATACTTATGGCAGTGAATAAAGAATATGCTGTTCAAAGTGCGCCAGTACAAGATGGTGATGAAGTCGCATTTTTTCCTCCAGTGACTGGAGGCTAAAAAATGAAGATTGACATTACCTCAAATAAATTTAATCCTTGGATACAATTGCAAACTTTTGAAAAAAATATTATTGCTTTGCATGGTAAATGCGGTGCGGTTGCCACCTTTGTAGGTACAATGCGCGATGAAGGGAATACTGTACAAACGATGTTTTTAGAACATTATCCAGGAATGACAGAAAAGTATTTACAGACATTCAGTGAAACTGCCTTACAACGTTGGGATATTTTAGATACATTAATTATTCACCGTGTGGGAGAGATACAGCCTGGAGAGACTATTGTATTAGTTGCTGCTTGGGCGAAACATCGTGATTCTGCTTTTGAGGCTTGTCGTTTTTTAATTGATACTTTGAAATCTCGTGCACCTTTTTGGAAACGAGAAACATTGAATGATGGGATTAAGTGGGTGGAGAAGTAATTGTTATCACAGTCTTATCAAAGGCTGTGTATAATCTCATATCAATATTTCTTTTATTAATAACTAATAACGTGTTTCATGCCCACAGTCCCCCTAGAATTTCCAGTCTTAGTCACGCCTTCAAAAGAAGGGTACCAGCTACGTCCCTTATTTTTAAATAGCCCCATTCGTACAGCTAAACGCTTTCGTGATGCAATGGATTTAATCACTAAAGATGTACGCCAATTATTTCATGATTTTAAAACAGAGCGTGAAACATCTGATCAATTATTGTGGTTTGCCTTTAATCCCAAATTTGACTTTGAGCGACAAAATTTCTATTTTAATTCTGGCTCAAATTTGGTTTGGGGAGATTTTGCTGTTGTACGTTTTTCCCTAAAGGCTCATCAAATCATTTGTTTGCCTAGTTTTGATAACTTTTTCGCGATTTTGAGTAAGCATGATAGTTTTAATAGGCAAATTCAAACGATTATACATGATCGTTTGCATGAACGAAAAAAAGAATCTAGTAGCTTTTCGCCTAGTGATTATTACGCTAGTGACGGAGAATTTATTACAACTCTCTCTCTTTCTGTCACTGTAGAACAAGAAAATTTTCCTTTTGAACAAGAAATTGAATCCTTATTCGCTTCTTTAAATGGACAACAAGACAAATTTTCTGGATTAGTTGAACTAGCACGTGTTGGTAGCAATTGGCATGATAATTATCCAAATAAATTACAACGTGCTATTTTACGTGAAGATTATGTCACAAGATTAGGTCAACTTATTTTTGGTACGACAAAAACAGCAATGGTTATCGTTGGTGCACCTGGTTCTGGGCGCACAACATTGTTACATGAGACGTATTTTCGATATCTTCAGGCGCAAGAAGGTGCTGTGACAACAATTTGGCATATTGATCCTAATCGTGTGATTGCGGGAATGAGTATTGTGGGTCAATGGCAGCGGCGATTTGAGTCAATTTTAGAACATGTTATTCAACTTCCTACCCATCCCTGCCTATTTTTCGATAATTTGGTCGCCTTATTTCGTGTGGGTAAAAGTGCTCAAAGTTCACTCACACTTAGTGATGTACTAAAACCTTATTTAGAGCAACGGGCTTTAACTTTTATTGCTGAAGCCAGTCCAGAAGAATGGAACGTCGTGATAGAGACTGATCGCCGTTTTGCCGATTTATGTCAAATATTTCGTCTTGAAGAGCCAAGTGTGGCAGATACTGCCCATATTGCTATAAAAAAACGAGCACTTTTAGAACAAAAATATGAATGCAAAATAGAGAATGAAGCCATAGAACGTATCTTTTCTCTTCGACATTCTTTGCTAAGAGGCACAGCAATGCCAGGCAATGTGGTGAGTTTTCTTGAACGCTTAGCCGCTAAATATCATCGTGATAAAGTGGGTGTTACACAGGTTGAAGCGGCAATTGGCGAAATGAGTCAGATGACCAGTCATTTACTTGTTCGTAAAAAAATATTAGTCAAAAAAGAGGTAGAATCAGCACTTTCTGCCCAATTAATTGGTCAAGAAGAAGCAGTACATTGTCTAGTTAATGTAGTAGAAATTGTGAAGGCAAGGCTACAAGATCCTAAAAAACCAATCGCCAGTTTACTTTTTATTGGTCCCACAGGGGTGGGTAAAACACAAGCTGCTAAGGTATTAAGCCATTATTTATTCACCGATGAAGCGCAGCTGATACGGTTAGATATGAATGAATTTGTCACCGATGCTGATGTGGGACGTTTGATTGGCAATTGGGGACGACCAGATGGTTTATTAACGACTCAAATACGTCTTCACCCTTTTTGTATATTATTATTAGATGAAATCGAAAAAGCACATCCTGCAATACATGATTTATTATTACAAGTCTTAGGGGAGGGACGACTCACTGATGTTTTAGGACGTACTACAGATTTTACTAATACTATTATTATATTAACCTCAAATTTAGGTTCTGAACAAGCCAGCCATCATGTCGGTTTTGTTAAAAGAGATGTACATAATCAAGCCACCAGTTATCGTGCTGCTGTTGAAGATTTTTTTCGTCCTGAGCTATTAAATCGTATTGATCGTATGGTAGTTTTTAAATCTTTAGCCTTACAAGATGCTATCGCCATTAGCCGCCTACAAATGGAGAATTTATTACAACGTGATGGTTTTGTGCGACGAACAACAATACTCAATATCTCAGAAAAAGCATTAATGGAAGTGGCGCAACGGGGATTTGATGCTGTTTTAGGTGGACGTGCTCTAAAACGTGCAATTGAACGTGATTTAACAATATTAGCTGCGACACAATTAGTTAAATTACAAGCAACACAGCCTATATTATTAGATATTGATTGGATAAATGATCATTTACAACCGCATATCACCGCTTTAATCCCTGTGCAGGCGGAAAAAGATGTTAATACCTTATTTAAACAATCATTAACATTGGAAAATGTGAGTATTCTTCTCGAATTTGTTACAGATTTGCGTATACGGCTTTATACTTTGCGAGATAGTCAAAAGCTTGAATTGAATACACCAAGTGATGAAGGTAGATTTTTATTGACAATGCAAGAATCTGTTTTTGATATTAAAGAAACTTTAGATGAAATGCTTTGGGCAATCGAAACAGCACGTGATCCAACAGAAACACGTTTCATTGTAGGAAGACAAGAAGCACGTGTTCATTTTAGTTGGTCTAAAAACCGATATATTGGTGGATCAGATTTATATCCTCATCAAGATATTCGTGATTATTTAGAAGAAATGTATGTTTTAGCGCCGCGATTAATCAAACATTCTCAAAGTAAGTACTTAAATTTATTTATAAATGCAAAATTTTTAGGCTTTTTCTGTCGTGGCTTGGAAATGAAACAACAAGAAAAATTACAATTAACACTGCATTCACGAGTACAGGGTAGCGGTGATAAAGAATTAAATTATCTATTACTTGCCTACGAAAAAGCCTTGTCTTATTTAGGTATAGAAGCAACACGAATAACACCAACCACGCCAGGATTTCGTTATTTGCATATTAAAGGACCATGTTTACACACCTTATTAAGCGGTGAAGAAGGGATTCATTTATTTCATCCACCCAACGAAAATGCGCTACCCATCCAAGTAAGCCTAAATATATCTATCACTAAGCCAATATTGAATATTATTCGTGATTATGTGCTACCAGAAGAAAATAGTCATAAATCTGGAGTATTAAGTGATTTACGAACATCCTTATTAAATAGTAGTATTTTAGGTGCACATGAGTGGGCTTTGCTTTGGTATGCTAATTTGCCTGTAGAAGAAATCAATTTTTAGGCGTTTTTAAGTATAAAAAAATATGTCCAATTCTATCCTCATTTTATGTCCTGATGTTATTACTGAATGTATGGCAGGACCTGCTATTCGCTATTGGGAATTTGCTAAGGCATTATCTCCCTTATCTCCAGTGACCTTGGCAGCGCCTAATGTGATACCAAATGCTTTGCAAGCACTGACTCAAGCACATTTGATACAACATACTTCAAAAAATATAGCTAAACTGACGAATCAGCATGATATTATTATTTTTCAGGGTCATATTCTTGAAAATTATCCATTGCTCCGCCAAACAAATAAAATTTTGGTCGCAGATTTATATGATCCTATAGTGTTAGAAAGTTTAGAACAATGTCAAGATCCGCATACAATCACTGCTCAAGTTCGTCTGATGAATAGTCAAATCAAACATGCTGATTATTTTATATGTGCCAGTGAGCGTCAACGTGATTTATGGTTAGGTCATCTCTTGGCCTTGGGGCGTATTAATCTATTAACTATTAATCAAATTCAACAGCGCATGATAATCGTGCCCTTTGGTATACCAGATATGCCACCGCAACGTACAGGTATTGGTTTGCGAAAAACACATGATGATAATGATAAATTTATTTTATTATGGGGTGGAGGTATTTGGGAATGGTTTGATCCGCTAATATTAATTCGTGCTGTTTATCGTCTCAAATCACGTTATCCAGATTTAAGATTAGTTTTTTTAGGAACTCAACATCCTAATCCCAAGATTAATATCATGCCAAAGCAACACCGTGCTGAGGCTTTAGCATCGGAATTAGGTGTGCATGGTAATCAAGTAATCTTTAAAAAAGGTTGGGTTCCTTATGATACTCTACATAATCATTTACTTGATGCTGATGTGGGTGTCAGTGCTCATTTTGATACATTAGAAACTCATTTCTCTTTTCGCACTCGTTTATTGTCATATTTCTGGGCAGGTAAACCGATTATCACAACAACAGGCGATGTCTTAGCAGAGGAAATTATTCATAAAAAGGCTGGTATTGTTGTCAACCCTACAGATGAAGAGGCTTGGATAAGAGCTATTGAAAATTTGCATAATCCTGAACAATATGCTACTTATATTAATGGTGTTAAAACCTTAGCGCAACAATATCGTTGGTCAACGGTGATACAACCATTACTCAACTTATGTAGCAAGGCTACCCGCTCTCCAGATATAAGTGATCGAACGATTATATTGCCTAATGAGGATTATAATTTAAAAAAGCAGTTAGCCACTTGTGAGCATGATAAAAATGTGCTTAAAAAGCAAGTAAATTCTATAATGCAATCATTTTCTATGCAAATAACTGCACCATTGCGAACACTACGGCGGTGCTTGAAAAAATAAATTCCTACCATATTTTTTTATTTCTTGACAATTCAAAATTGATTAGATAACATAATCTCCTAATAAAGAGGGGTTGACAATTTAAAATAGATTGGATAACCTATCTTGCCAAGAGACTAATGCATCCTTGAGCTTAGTCAATGTCGGGAGATTCTAATATCTTCTTAAAATTTAATATTGACGTATGTTAGTTGTTTTTAACATTATGGGGAAAAAGATTTATAATGAAACCAGTAAATAAACTCGCAGCTACAGTTGCGATGGCTTTAAGTATAGGAGCTATACCACAAGCCAGTGCGGATATTATGCTCAAATCAGGTGGACTTGGTGACGCCTTAATTTTCCCTGTTTTTTGGGGACAATCTGGGGTTGATAACTATTTCACTATCAACAACCGTTCAAATTATAAGTGGATCCAAGCTCATATTCGTTTTCGTAATGGCGCATGGTGCGGTGAACTTCTTGACTTTGATGTGATCTTATCACCAGGTGATGTATTTGTGTTCCGCGTTGCAGATGTAGATGGTGATGGTTATTGGGAAATTGATCAAAGTTTAGATCCTGATAACTTTAAATATACAGGTCTTTATGAGAGCAGGTCTTACACGGGGAAAACAGGTTGTGGCCCTGATACAGATAAAGGCGTAAATAATTCAAATTCAGGACTTCCTGGTAATGCTACAGATGCCTGTATGGATCAGAGAGACCATTTAGTGCCTGATGTAAGTGGTTTATTGACGACAGGTTTGCTTGACCATGCTCGTAGTATGGGTCATATAGAAGTGTTTGCAGAAGGTGTCCTTGAGGGTATGGACCATGCTCAAATGGACCGTTTGACAAATCCCAGTAATAAAGGCACGCTT
>DAOVTJ010000213.1 GCA_030633165.1 Thiomargarita sp.
CGCTAATCATGGGGTATTTAGCGGCAGGATTACCGTTACCTTTTGGACCATGACAGGCAATACAGGCTGGCACACCGCTTTTTTTATTGCCCCCACGATAAATTTTTTGCCCCAGCCTAAGCCATTCTTCACTGGCAGCTCCGATTTTTGTGGATTGGGTAGAGAAGAAGGCGGCTAGATTATACATATCTTGTGAACTAAGCGGCATTGCCATACCTGTCATGACGGTATCATGGCGTTCCTTTGATTGAAAGGCTTTTATTTGTTGGACAAAATAACTAACATGTTGTCCAGCAAGTTTAGGCCATAATGGATTGAGGCTGTTACCATCAGCACCATGACAAGCCATACAAGTTGCAGATTTAATTTTGCCAGCATCAGCATCACCGATTAAGTCATCTGCCATTGCAATTGTACTACTTAAAATACAAAATGCCAGTGTTAGTTTTTTCATTTAAAAGCTCTTCTTAAAAATAAAATTTGGAAAATTCAAGTCTTATTATATACCAATAGTAAACTTGATTAAAGTATTGATCTACATGCTAACACAATTGAACTTTTATTTTTTGTGAGAAAAAATTATTTTAAATCACCATTTTTTGTGGGAATTCTTATTTAAGAGGTCAACATATGATTGATAATAAAATTTTGCCCTTGTTGAAAAAGATTTATCCTTTGTCATCACTTAATGATAAAGATTGTCAGACGCTTTTGAATTTTGCAAAAACAATACGGATTGCTAAGCATCAAGAAATTTTGCAAACGGGAAACCTCTGGCCTGGTTTATATTTTGTGCTAGAAGGACAAATTCTATTTTTAGTGGAAATGTCTGGACAGTTAATGCCTTATAACCGAATACGTGCTCTTCAACATTTTGGTAGTTTAATATCAGAAAATGTGAACAATTTTTCGGTTTGTGGAGCAACACATTCATCCACACTTTTATTCCTCCCAAAAAGATCCTTTCAAGCCTTTTTAAAAACGCATAAGACACTTGAAAAAGTCATCAATGAACATCAAACGCAACAGTCTCTTAAAGATTTTATAATCAGAACACCCATGTTTGCTTATGTTCCCACAAAACACTTAGATAGATTGGTGGGTTCTTTGACAACAAAAAAATTATGTCCCAATGAAATTTTGATTAGACAAGGAGATGATGCTAATGAAGCATATATTATTGAAACAGGACAATTAATTGTTCATATAGATAAAAATCCGTTGCAAATCTTATCTACTCTGATACCTGGTGATCTGGTTGGTGAAATTGCTCTTATTAAGAATATCAAACGAACAACAAATGTGATTGCTCAAACAGAAGTGACCGTTTTTGTTTTGCCTAGAGATGAATTTCTCACACTTTTTAAGGAGCAAAATGTATTAAATGAATGGTTAAATGAGTTAATACAAGCACGTCTTGAAACCATTGTTCCTGATTCAACAGATGAATCTCACCCATTAAATTATAAGATGTGGTTAAAAAATAGGCTTGGACTGTTCCCTGCCATAAAACAAAAAAAACCACAGGATAGTGGTGCTGCTTGTATCGCTATGGTTTGCCGTTATTATGGTAAACAGGTGAATTTTGAATGGATACGTCTCAAAATCACAGAGAATTCCTTGGAAATAAACCAAGATGCCACTTTATCAGATTTAAGCCAAATGACAGAACAAATGGGTCTTTTGCCACTGGCAGTTTTGTCTTCAATTACGCATTTGAAAACAAGTGCTTTGCCAGCTATTGTGGGTTGGAAAGGTGAACATTGGGTTGTCGTTTATCAAATAACAGATGATAAAGTCTCAATCGTTGATCCTGCACGTGGCAGCGCAGAAAAAATCAGTCAAAAGATTTTCTTGGAGAATTGGATTTCTTCGACACTCTATTTAAAACCCACAGAGCACTTTTTTGGAAGACTTCGTTAATATACAGGTTATCTTACAACAATAATCGTCGCACATCCGACAAAATAAAACTTAAATAACGAGTAAATCGTACACCTGCTGCTCCATCAATCACCCGATGATCATAAGACAACGAAAATGGTAACATTAAACGTGGCACAAATTCATTTTCTATATATACTGGCATCATTTTAGCACGTGATACTCCCAAAATGGCGACTTCAGGTGCATTAATAATAGGTGTAAAAGCAGTGCCATCTAATTTTGAAATGGTGAAACATGCCCCTTCCAAGTCATTAGTAGAAAGTTTTTGAAGGCGTGCTTTTTGGCTAATTTCACTCAAAGTTTTTGCAATTTCATACAGTCCTTTTTTATCAACATCTTTGATAACAGGGGTAACTAATCCGTTTGGAGTCTCCACTGTAACACCAATGTGATAATATTTTTTTAATATCAAATTCTCTTTGTTAGCATCAAGTGATGCATTAAATTCTGGAAATTCTTTCAATGTTGCAACACTTGCTTTGAGTAAAAAAGCTAACATAGTTATTTTGATTTGACGCTCTTTATCTAAATCTTTGCGAAATTCTTCAAGTTCGGTAATATCAACTTCATCAAATTGTGTTTGATGTGGCACATTGAGCCAACTGCTGTGCAAGCTAGCACCTGATCTTTTTTTGATATGATTTAATGGGCGAATTTCAATCTCACCAAATTTGCTAAAGTCAATTTTAGGCACTGGAATATTGGAGAACGATAGTGATTTTTCTGTCATCACTTGTTTGACGAAGGATTGTACATCTTCTTTTAAAATACGCTCTTTGCGTCCACTTCCTTTGACCTGAGTTAAATCTACACCTAATTCTCGCGCAATGTGCCGAACAGCAGGACCTGCTTGCTGTTCTGAAAAGTCTTTTTCAGGTGAGAGTTGTACTAAAGTTTCCTCTGTTAAGCTTTCTACAGCATCCGAGCATTCTTGAGATTCTGTATCTTTTATCATCATGATGCTATTGTATACTCGAAGTTCTAAATTTTTAGCGAACACTGTGGTGCGTAGGATGCTCCCTACGCTGAAAATCGATTATTATGCGGAACGTGGCACAAATTCTCCTTTTGGCCAAGAAGGAGCTGCAATTACTTCACCGATATTTGCTTCAATCAGTCTTTCTCTTGCTTCTAATAATCGACCGACTAAACCAGGTTCTGCAGCGGCATAAGCTGCTTCATCTTCTTCTCGTTTGACTACGATACCCAAGAGTTCAGTTATTGCATTACCAACTGAATTTTGAGAAATGGTTACGATCAAGCGGCCTGCATCATCACGATAAAGCAGTTGTTTATAAGCAGGACGCCAGCGAATTTCATTGGCAAATAGTGGATCTTGGATCACTTTTTCTCTTAGATCGCGAGCAACCCGTTGAAATTTTCCACTATCTAATAAGACATCACTGATTTGTTGATGAAAATTTGCTTGTTTTGGTACTTGTGGATCACCTGTCGCGACTAAAGAAAAAAATGTGCGATAAAAATCTAGAAAACCCAATAATACCTGCTCATATTCATACCAAAAATACTGGTTCTTGAGCATTTTTCCGCCTCCTTTGACTTCCCAGCATGGTAAGCCTTGGGGATAACCTGTTAATTTAATAGCTGATTCTGTTGTTACTATTGGAGATAAAATTTGCAGGTCTAAAACTTCTAAAAATTCGTGATAAATGCTACTTAAATGCCGTAAAAATAAACTATGATGTCCACTATCAGTCAAATTTTTGTCGTTAGGATTAGCATGTTTAGCCGATGCCAAATTTTGCATTGGAAATACCATAAAATGGTTGTGGATCATGCGAATACTAGGTACACCTGGTTTATTCAGTGGCCATGTGGCATCTAAACTGGCTTCTCCACAAAGAAGTAAGTGTTCTGCGGGATCAGGGTAATGCTCCAACATATATTCAAACAGAATACGAGTCATCTGATTCCAAACTTTCTTTTGAGTACGTGAAACTTGATCACGTCTGACAGGTCGCCCTAATGGATCTAAGATACGTTTGGAAGTATCTAAAATGATTGAAGCATCAAATTCAACACTATGCCCAATCAACTTTCGATACATTAACAAGTTTTCAGGTGTGCGAAATAAGCCATTTTCTTCCGCTAAATTTTTTAAATTAGCAGGACTGTTAAAGAATTCCACAGGAGCCATTCCTTTTGGAATAGTCAGGGACATTTTAGGGCGAGGATTTATAATTTCCCTGGGAGCCGGCTTCATATAAAACATCCCTTTCTTTATTTACAAAAAAAATACAGTAACAAGACAAGATGCACAACTTGAATAATTAGAATAGTCCAATAAACTAATTGGAATGAGCCTTTAATTGTCTTATGACGAAAAACTTTCTGAGCAAAGAGTCCAGCTGGGGAACCACCACAAATAGAAAGACCATGTAATATCCATTCTGGTACTCTCAATATGGAAGAACTAGCAATCATTTTATCATAACCATAAAACAAGAATGTCGATAA
>DAOVTJ010000233.1 GCA_030633165.1 Thiomargarita sp.
AAGAATTATTTCACCGTAGTTTCGAAGACGGATTAACTGATCCTAATGCGCGTCCGCAAGCTCGTGAATGGAAAAAAGTTTTATGGAATGCGGTAGACAACTTATATCTTTGCGAACACTGTGGGCAATCGACTTTCGCGCCCAGTATAAACTGTTTATTTTGTGACAAAGAACGAACTGAGCCTTTATACCATATGCGTTTTGACAATGGTTTTGAGAAAGTCGTTTATCCTGATGCTAAACTTTTTGAACATCATTGTTTAAGTAAAGAATACCATTTTGACACATTAAAAGCAAATTTTAAATGGCACAAGGATAGTGGGCATTTTATCCTAGCGAATCGTTCTTATGCGCCGATTACACAAAAAAAGTCTGATGGTAAAAAAGGGGTGACATGCGGCTATATGCAAGGATTTTCTTTAGAAAACACAGCTCAAATTATTTTTCAGGACGGAACCGTCGCTGATATTCAGCGCTTAGTATAAAGGGATTATCATGAAAAAAATAGCATTTGTATTTTTAATAATAGCGACTTTAGTGATGATATTTTTTTGGGGATGGATTATAGCGCTTATAATAGCGTTTGCTATTTTAGCTATGATAGGACTGGTTATGGATATCAAGTTTTTCAAACGGCAAATAGACCTTTCTAAAGAGTTAGAAGATTATTTGGATACGATTACGCCCACTACTTTCGTAGCCAAGGATTTTATGACAGACCTGAAAAATATAGGATTTGAATCTAATGATACTGTTTATAGCCAGGTGCTCAACGTAAAACATTTAGTACGGCAAGGTGCTCCAGTGGCGGCTGCAGATCTTACTGATCATCTTTTACGAGAACGTCAAACTAATAAGTTGAGTCAATCACACCAATTTGCTTTTGCGGTATTATTGATTAGTGGCATTTTTGGGAGTCTGTTGAACTTTTCCAATATCATTCCCCAAACAACGGATACATCTAGTAATACACATTATCAGGAAATGACTGCGCAACTACCCACTAAAATAAACGAAGCTTTTTGGCCAGCAGGGACTGCTATTTTTTGTATGGTCTTCCTGTTACTTATTCGCTACTTTTGGTGGGAATCATTGCGCGAAAAAAGCTTACATACCATTGTTAATACGACGAATTTTGTACTGATTCCATTTTTTACCCAAGCATTCTTGGAAGAGCATCCACTCACGCGTATCATAGAATATGCATTAAAAAAAACAACAAGCACATTTTCCGCTACTGTAAATGATTTAAATCAAGCCACGCAAAGTTTTACACATACCATCACTGTTTTAAATAACACAGCAACAACACTCAATAACGCCACGAATCGTTTTGATACAGCCACCGCAAGCTTTGTCACATCCATTGATAAGACGATGCAGTTAATAAGCAAGATAGCTATTAACTTTCATACTCAAACCCTTGAAATACGTAAACTGATAACACAATTTGACAAAACCAATCAAACATTATCGGCTCACAACACAGAGCTCACCCAGGCAATAAAAAGTTTTACAGAGGTGACAAAAGACGATTCTCCCATGGTTAAAGCTCTTGAAACCCTATTTGATAATCTTAAAATAGTCGATACACAATATCAAGATGTTATAAACCAACTTGTTCAAGCAAACAATCTCATTGGGCAAGAACAAACGCAACATACTGACCTTCAAAACAAGATTTTGGATCTAGTGACTATCACGCAGCAAGCCACAAAAACGAATAAAAACATGATTATTAAGCTTGAAAAGCGTAATCTTGCTGTCAATACATCACTTTCTGATCAACTAAGAACCGTCATCACCGATGACTTATCCACACCTATCAATAAGTCTATGCAAGATTTGCATACCCAAATACAAGGACTCAATACAACAATTGACCTTACTAAACAAGAATTGATACACTTCACCAAAAGCACCCACACACAAAATATTCATCTTGATCAACTCACTAAAGGTATTCCCGTCACCACTGATATAACGATTAGTCAGGATTTGCAAAATGAACTAAACAAATCTCAAAATAGTCTTTTGTCATTAGAACAAGCGATCCAGAAACTTACTCAAGATATCCCTATAAATTTGCAGAATGAACTAAACAAGTATCAGGGTACCCTCTTGTTATTAAAGAAAACGTTTCAGACTCTTAATACAGAAATAAATGAATTAAGGACTAGCCTAAAAAAGAATAAACCTTCTAAGAGTTGGTTTGGTTTTGGCTCATAAAGATAAGGATAGCACAATGTTATGCGACAACAATCAAAAGAATTTAATTATTGGCCAAGTATGACGGATTTTTTGCTGATCATATTGCTGTTATTCGTTGTTTTATGGTATATGGATAGACTCTTTTTGTTAGAACAAATACGAAAGTATGCAAAAATAGAGTCTCCCCTGTGCCCAAAACTCGTATATCCAGAACCTCAATGTCCCGAAATAGAGTGCCCCCTATGCCCAAAACTCGTGTATCCAGAACCTCAATGTCCCGAAATAGAATGCCCTCTATGCCCAAAACTCGTGTGTCCAGAACCTAAATGCCTGTGTTCTGTTCAACCTAAAAAGCCACTTATTATCTCTCTTCAAGAAGAATCAGGCTATCGTTTTCAAACAGGCGGTGCTAATTTATCGCAAGAATTTAAAGATAATTTTCATACTAAAATATTACAGCAGATTTCCAATGAAATTGCTGAAGCCAACTTTAATGTTATTGAAGTGATTGGACACACTGATGGCCAACCATTCCGAGGGATGGGTAATTTTGATACAGCTTTGTTAAATCTCAGCTTTACAAATATCAATAGTGAGATAATTGAAAATGTTACCAGCGGTTCAAATGCTGATCTCGGGTTACTTAGAGCATTATCAGTCGCTAGATTTATACACCAAGAATTGCAAAAAACGTCTTATAAAAACATCGGATTTCGTATCTATTCAGCAGGAGCCTTTATCTCTCCTGATAACAATATCGTGATACAAAGTGCTAATAGCGATAATAATAGTGATAGGCGACGTATAGAGCTACGTTTTGCTTTTAAAAAGTTATGAGTTTTCAACAAAAATGGCAAAAGCGCCTACAACAAGCCCAAACTAGCCAATTCACTAGACCAGTTGTAAGTACACCGCATTTCACGCCTGATAAAACTACGATACTCCAAAAACGAATTGATAAGATTTCTGCTGGTTTAATCCTTCCATATGCTCAACTCCCTACTGAACCAAATGTTTTAATTGAACAGGTTATTGATATGTTGAATGTGAAGATTGTTTCCGATCCTATATTCGATACAAAACATTTGACAGTTCTCCAAGAGTATAAATAGTGTAAGATTTTTAACCTTTTAATTGACTAACTTCAAGCACTTTGCGGAAGCAGCTGATATCTTTATAAAACCTGAAAATTTAGATTATTGAATAAAAGTAGAAGAACCAATCGGTTTGACGTGATTTCTCATTTGTAGATAATTAATTTCATGATTAAACAGCCAAAGAATTTTGGTACGTTTATTTTTGGGGAGTGTCGGAACAGGTGCCCAACCATCTGTAAAGATGATTAAACCATCATAGTCTGTATGATGATCAATATAGGTGATGAGGGGTTGAAAATCGGTGCCACCCCGTCCA
>DAOVTJ010000065.1 GCA_030633165.1 Thiomargarita sp.
AGGTATATTTATCGCATCTGACCAATCAACCATGTTCACTAGTCTTTTGTTAATTATTTTATTATTGATTTTCAATCAATCATATAAAAATCCAAAAGTATTAGCAATAAGTATTCTTTTGATTATTGTACCGCTAAGTATGAGTGAATACACTTTAACAAATTTTTTAGCGGGCATTGAACCACGCAATGAAGTACTTGGCACAACGATACAAGCATGGTTAGAACATGGTATTTTCTTTGGTATCGGTGTTGATAATTCTCATTATCTACAAGATTCTATTCATAATACTTATATCACTTTTCTTATAGAAAGAGGTTTATATGGTTTAAGCTTATATTTACTTTTTATATTTTCCGTATTGGCAGCCTTACTCAAACAATATCATAATACAAAAAATGACTTGGTAACAGCTGCCATCTTTATTTGGTTAGTAAATTTCATGATTTCAGGTGTAAACACAATATTTCACGATGAAAACGGTTTATTGATAGCCATAATTTGGGGATTTTCATTAAATAAGCATGCTTTTGCGAGCGAATCAAACCATTAACACATTATTAACAAACGGAAAAAATCATAATGCAAATACTCGATCACGTCTTTGTGCTAAATGTTAAAAAATTCACTCAACGTCGTTTATTTATGGAGCAACAACTCGCACAGTTTTCGATGAATGCAGAATTTATTTTTAAGTGGGATGTTGAAGAATTAACAAAAGAGCTAATTGCACAGTATTTTACTGGTGATAACTTATCTAAAGCACAAATGTCTTGTGCAATGAAACATATCACAGCATTAAAAAAAATTGCCTCAAACAAGAGTCATTTTAATCTAGTATTAGAAGATGATGCTGTTTTTACGAAAGATTTTTATTTAGGGTTGTCCCATGTTGCACAACAAATTAAACAATTTTCAGGTAGTAAAGTCATTTACATCGGTTCTGGCGGTAATCATTTTATACCGAAAAGTAAACGTATAAAAGGACAATACTTGTATTTAGGACCACGAAATAGATTTGCAGATTCATATATTATTGATAGTGAAACCGCCCAAAAAAGGCTAGATTGGATCGCCTTAAATAAAATTTATGAACCTATAGACAATCAATTTGACATTATTGATAAAGCATTAGATATAAAATTAATCTGGTTGGAAGAACCTATTGTTGAACAAGGTAGCAAAAATGGTTTATTTAATAGCCAGTTAGAAGAAAGACCACCATTATGGTTACAAGGTTTATTATTTCGCTGGCAGAAAATCAGGCGTAAATATATCTATCAATTATGGCGTTAAGGCAGGTATCTTATGTTTTCTTATCAAACGATTGCCAACAAATCTTATCTCATTTGCCTTTATTTAGCTATATTAACAGCAATTGTAGCACCGATATCAACTGCATTGACAAATCTTTGTGGTTTAATAATGATAATTACTTGGTTGATATCAGGAAAGGCTATTGACAGTCTAAAAATATCATATCAGCAAGCAGCTGGAAAAATGGTATTAGTATTTTTTGCCTGGTTATTGATAGGTACTTTATATGCAGACAATAATTGGAGTGCAAAATGGAGTAGCATCTGGGATTGGAAAGAACTAATTTATTTTTTTATATTACTGGGATTGTTTTATCATGATAATTGGAAAGAACGTTTTATTAAGGCTTATGTTTATTTTATGATTATTGTTGCTTTTGCAACCACCATATTATGGTCGATGGATATAATTATACGAGAGGGTGATGGTATTGGTATTTTTATGACCAATTATCTCTCACAAAGCATGGCATTTATTGCAGCTATAGTAGCCTGTATTTTTTTAATTCAAAGCGCCAGTTCACGTCCTCAAAAATATTTTTTACTCATCGGTGTTTTATTTTTAATATTTAATGTTTTTTATGTGAGTGGTGCAAGAAGTGGATATGTCGCCTTAACATTTGCAATTGTTTTTTCAATCAGTAACATTTATGGCTTAAAAAAAATGCCTCATATTCTTGCAGTTTGTAGTATATTTTTAATACTCTTTTTTTTGACATCTACTAATATGCAAGAACGATTATATAAAGGTATAGATGAATTTGTGAATGTAGATATTGCCCCAGTATCTACTTCAATTGGTTGGCGCATAGTTTTCGCTAAGAACACGGTCGAATTAATCAAAGACAAGCCTATTTTTGGTTATGGCACTTCTGCTTTTAAACCCATTTACAGTCACCATGTCTCAAGTATTTATAATAATAATGATTGGCGTTCCGCAGCTGCTACAGATCCTCATAATATATACCTTTTCATCTGTTTAGAAAATGGATTAATCGGATTATTGATTTTTTTAGGATATATTTATATATCGATTCGCCAAGGTTTACAACACCCCCCTTATGGAAAAATAGCAGTAGGTTTTTTAATAGCTATTTCTGCTGCTAGTCTTTTTAACTCTCATTTTAAAACCTTCTCAGAAGGGCATTTATTGGCGTTTTTCACGGGGATTTTGCTCGCACAATACAAGAAATAACTTTCAAATATTTCGTAAGTCATTGATTTTTATATCAATGACTGGCGATATGGGTAATTCTGATTGGGTTTAGATGTAAGCCCAAAAAGGGCTTCTTATTTATGATTCAGACGATGTTATAGATTCCATCACTGCATAACACACCTCTCGACACCCTTTTCCAGATAAGGCAGACACTTCAAACACACGTCCTTTCCATCCCAATTCCTCAATAATCGCTTGACAATGAGAAGCCTGTTCATCAGGCGGTAACAAATCCAACTTATTTAACACCAACCAACGTTCTCGTGTGGCTAAATCAGCACTATATTTTTCAAGTTCTTGACGAATCTTAATAATATCCTTAACAGGATCACCCTCTGGTGGTGCAATATCCACTAAATGTAATAATAAATGGGTACGTGACAAATGCTTTAAAAATTGCGCACCTAAACCTGCACCTGCCGCTGCACCTTCAATCAATCCTGGAATATCAGCAATAACAAAACTGCGATCAACTTCAATAGAAACAACACCCAAATTTGGCTTCAAAGTGGTAAAGGGATAATCCGCAACTTTTGGACGAGCGGCTGAAACTGCCCGAATAAAAGTCGATTTTCCCGCATTAGGTAAACCCAATAAACCGACATCAGCAATGACTTGTAATTCTAAACGTAATCTACGAGCATCACAAGGCTCTCCCTTAGTGATGTGACGTGGTGCGCGGTTAGTACTCGTTTTAAAACGGATATTACCTAATCCATGTTCACCGCCTTTCGCAACTAACAGTGTTTGCCCGGGCTTAACTAAATCACCCAAACATTCCTCCGTATGAATATCATAAACCAACGTCCCCACTGGTACTTTAATAAATAAATCTGGACCTTTTCCACCAGTGCATTCACAGCCTTTGCCATTTTCACCATGTTTTGCACGAAATAAGCGTGTAAATCGAAAATCAACCAAAGTATTTAAAGCAGCAACTGCGACGACATACACACTACCGCCATCACCACCATCCCCCCCATTGGGTCCACCAAAAGGGATATATTTTTCCCGCCTAAAACTTAGGCAACCATCTCCACCTTTACCAGCGACAACTTCAATGATGGCTTCATCAGCAAATCTCATAATAAATTCTCTTATTTTGGCATATCTTCATCAAGCAACTCAGATAATTTGTCACGCAAAGAATCAAGTTGATCAGCAGAATACAATGCATGATTACTATAATTAGTAATAAAAAAAATATCTTCAACATGACAACTAAATGTCGCAATCTTAGCTTTTTTAAGTCGTACCTGACAAGTGACAAAAGTTTCAGCAATACGAGATAACAAACCAGGGCGATCACTAGTCACTAATTCCATAATAGTATGATTATGAATGTGATCTTGCGTAAAAGTGACACGGGTGGGTAATGGAAATTGCTTGAGCTGTTTAGGAATATAACGGCGAATTGGAAGAAATCGAGTTTTATTATCACTAAGCAGGGCTTGTTTGAGTCCTTCTAAAATATCTTTAACACGCATAACCGAACGGATTTTGTCCTCTAATATAGTATAACCGCTAATGATATATTGGCTTTCAGTGGAAATAATATAAGCATCAACAATGGATAAATTTTGTTGTTCTAAAAAATAGGTTGTAGCAGCAAATAAATAATCACAATTTTGCGTGATTAAAATAAATCTTGTGCTACCCTTATCCCCTTCACGTTCTAAAACAATAGGAAAGTCTTGTTTTAAAATAGCTTCTGTCTCACGGGCAACATCTTGCGGTGTAGAAGATAAAAAATAATCATCGCCTAATTCGCTCCATAAAGCGGTGATACCTTCTGATGTCTTCATTAAAAGACGCGCTTTTCTTTGAATTTCATCAATATGAAGTTGTTTATTTTGCCCCTTACCATGATGCAAAATTGCATGTGCTTTATGATAAAGCGTTGTCAATAACGCCTCTTTCCAATTATTCCATAAAGTGGGATTAGTTGCCCTGATATCTGCAACAGTCAGCAAGTATAAATAATCCAGATGTACAGTATCTTGAACAGTTTGAGCAAAAGCCTTAATAACATCAGGATCATCCAGATCTTGACGTTGTGCAGTAGTAGAAATGAGTAAATGATTACGGACTAACCATCCTACTAAACGAGCATCATAGTCACTTAAAAGATGTATATGACAAAAATCCAAAACATCAATTTCACCCAATTCTGAATGATTCCCCCCTCTCCCTTTAGCAATATCATGAAAAAAACCAGCAAGATATAGCAATTCAAGTTTAGGAATTGTTTGTATAAGTTTAGAACAAAAGGGAAACTCGTGAGAAAATTCTGGTTGCGTTAAACGTCTCAGATGACGTATCACAAAAAGAGTGTGTTGATCAACTGTGTAGGCATGAAATAAATCATATTGCATTTGCCCCACAATTTTTCCAAATGCAGGAATATAAGCTTCAAGAATACCATAACGATTCATACGCCGTAAGGCATGAGTTAAACCTTGCGGTTGACGAAAAATCTCAACAAACAGGTTTCGCGCTTTCAAATCTTTAATAAAAACATTATCAATCAAATAGTTACATTGAATAATCAATCGAATTGTCGCTGCACGTATTCCCTTAATCTCTGGATGTTCTTGCATTAAGAAGAAAATTTCTAACAAAGCAAAAGGATAATTCCTAAAGACATGAACATGAGTCACTTCAATAAAATCATTACGTACTTGAAAACGTTTATTTAAAGCATAGACAGTTGCAGGTGCATCTGCATATAAAATAGCTTCTTGAAAGAATTGCAAGAGCATATCATTAAGTGTACTTATCTTTTTAGCAGTGCGATAATAACGTTTCATCAATTTCTCAACTGCCAAGCCTGATTCATCATCCTCATAGTCCATTTCTTTCGCGAGAGTGCGTTGATACTCAAACAATAAACGATCTTCATTCCTTTTAGTTATAAAATGTAAGCGACAACGAATATCCCATAGAAATTCTTGTGCCTTGCTTAAAACTTGATATTCTTTTTCAGTTAAAAAACCATGTTGTACCAAATCATACAAAGTTGTTGCACCAAAATAGCGTTTCGCTACCCAACCAATCATTTGAATATCACGCAACCCCCCTGGACTTTCTTTGATATTAGGTTCTAAATTAGAAGTCGTATCATGGTATTTCAAATGACGTTTCTTTTGTTCCTCAATTTTTGCAGCAAACAACTCTTTATGTGGCCAGATCTTATCTGGTGTAATAGCTGCTTGCATCGCTTGAAATAGAGATTCTGAACCAATAATCAAACGTGCTTCGATAAGATTTGTCACCACCGTAATATCAGCCACAGCATTTTGTTCGCACTCTATCAAGGTACGCACACTATGCCCAATTTTAAGACGCAGATCCCACAAGAATTGCAAAAAGTTTATAATACATGACTTTGTTTCTGTATCCAATGTTGATTCTGATAAAATTAATAAATCAACATCAGAATGCGGATGCATTTCACCACGCCCATAACCACCAACTGCGATAAGTGCTAGCTGATTAGATTCCTGAAAAGTACAAAGGTGTTGCCAAGCTTGTAGCATAATTTGATCGATTAACCAAGAGCGTTGGAGAACATAACTGGTAACATTCTTATGGGCTTGAAAACGTTCTTGAAGTATATTATGTCCTTGATTTAAAGCATTACAAAATATCTTAGGTTTTGGTGTATCAGTTTTTAAATCACTTTCAAATTGTTGAAAATTAAAAAGTTCCAGATCTGTGTACATAGGCAATAAAATAACGTATAATTAAAGAAATAATTGAAACATTTAGGATAATTTATGAAATACTGGATAATCTTTTTTATCAGTCTTGCGGCAAATACTCTATTTGCTAATGAAGGTTTGCTATGGCAAATTGATAAGCCAGGGCACACCTCAAGCTATCTCTTTGCGACCATACATTCTGAAGATCCTCGCGTCACCCAATTGCCACCTATCGTACGTTCTCGCTTTGAACATGCCAACAGTTTATCACTTGAGATGCTGATGGATAAAAAAACGCAGCTTACAATAGCCCGACGCATGTTTTTTACAGGAAAACAAACATTAGATCAACTCATTGATAAAAAGCTTTTTGCTCAAATTGTTAAAGCGATGCGTCAACATTATATACCAGAAATGCTGGTGAAAAAATTGAAACCATGGGCTGTAATAGCCATGATCAGTGTACCGCCTATGAAAACAGGAGAAATTTTAGATTTGCTATTGTATAAAAAGGCACAAAAACTTCAAATCCCCATTTATGGCTTGGAAACAGCAGAAGAACAATTAGCAATTTTTGAATCCTTTTCCTTAGCAGAACAAATATTGATGTTAAAAGAAAGTTTGAAAGATCTTAATGACATGCCTGCACTATTCGAAAAAATGCATGAGTTATATCTTCAACGCAATTTAACAGCATTAATGAAATTTGGTCTTGAAGATATGCAAAAACGTAGCGAGAATAAACCATTAGCTAATGCATTTTACAAACGCATACTGGATGATCGCAATATTATAATGCTTGAACGTATGGAAAAACGTTTAGATGAAGGTAATGCTTTTATTGCTGTCGGTGCCTTACATTTACCTGGAACTCAAGGTTTGCTAAACTTGTTGCAAGCACGTGGATATAAAATATCTGTACTTTATTAATCATGAAGGAGAATTTAAGAAAATTAATACATATTTCTGACGATCCAGAATTTTGTTGGTCATTAAGCTTTAAGCCAGAGTTGATTTCATCAACATGTTACCTAGGATTTATACCGATGGCAACTCAACAGTTTGGAGATTACATTTTACTTTTAAAAATGCACAAACAGCGTTGCATCCTTGAATTTGAAAATCTTCATATTCCAAAAACTGCAAGAAAACGAGCACGCAAGTTTAATATCACAATTGATCAAGCCTTTGAACAATGTATTGAACAAATTATAAAATATCATGAAGATAATTGGCTTTATCCCCCTTTAGCAAAAACGTTCATATCTATATTTCATTCAAAGCAAGAGAAAACCAAATTTCATTCCTTTGAAATTTGGGAGAATGATACACTTGTCGCAGGTGAAATTGGCTATACTGTAGGTTCTTGTTATACCAGTCTAACTGGATTTAGTAATCGAAACTCAGCAGGAACGGTTCAATTGTGTGCTACCGCTAAAATATTGAAGACAAACGGATTTTCCTTTTGGGATTTAGGCATGGAAATGGACTATAAGTTAAATTTGGGCGCCACCTGTATTTCTAGAAAAAATTTTCTTTCAAAACTAGTCCATTCTCGTCAGAATACACCAGTTCTAAAATGCGAGAAAAGTAATGTGCATAGCATTTTACAAATGTAAAACTTTTCATAACATGTTCATTTTAACCAATTTTGTCGCTTACGGTAGATTGTTGATGGACTAATTTCTAACATTTGAGCAGCTTTATAAATACTTCCACATGAGACAATTGCTTCCTCAATAATTTCTTTTTCCCTTTCCAAGAGAGGAATAATATTTGTAGGAGGGAGTCTTTTTTTGGAGATCGGATGTATATTTTTTATCTGATTCTCTGAATAATATGGCTTAATAGTGTTAAGCGGAGCAGGTAACATTGCGTGTGTTACTTCTTTACCATTATTAAGCACAACAATATTATTAATAACATTTTGCAATTCCCGCACATTACCAGGCCAATCATAATGAAGTAGAATAGCCTGAATTTCAGGTGCACAACTGTTTAATGATTTATTCTCTTCTTTAGTATATTTGAGTAAGAAGTGCTGAGCAAGAAGTAAAATATCATCCTTGCGCTCTCGAAGTGGCGGTAAACATATTGGAATAACATGCAGACGATAATAAAGGTCTTCACGGAATCGTCCATTTTGTACCTCTGCTAATGGTTCACGATTTGTAGCACAAATAAATCGAACATTAACATTTTCTGAACGTTCAGCACCGACTTTTTGAACAATTCCTGTTTGTATAAAGCGCAATAGCTTAGTCTGTAAGCTCAAATTCATTTCACATATTTCATCCAAAAATAAGGTACCATTGTGAGCAAGTGAAGCGGCACCAACTCGCTCATTTAAAGCACCTGTAAAAGCGCCCTTAACATGACCAAAAATTTCACTTTCCATCAAATCCTTAGGAATGGCAGCACAATTGAGTACAATAAATGGTTTATTCCGACGTGAACTTTGTTTATGTATTGCCTCAGCACAAATTTCTTTACCTGTACCACTTTCTCCAGTAATAAAAACAGTTGCTTTACTAGAAGCCGCATTTTCAATAATTTGATAAACAGCCTGCATGGGAGGGCAAGCACCGATAAAATCATAATATTGTGTCCGATCAAATTTTTCTTTGTAAAGAACTACAGTACGGCTCAACTGTTGGTGACGTAAAGCGTTATGTAATGTGATAATAAGACGTTGATTATCAAAGGGTTTGACAATAAAATCAAAGGCTTTATAACGCATAGCTTTGACAGCTAAATCGACTGAATTTTGTGCAGTGATAATAACAACAGCCGAATGAAGTTGCTGTTCATGAATATATTTCAAAATTTCCATACCATTTATATCAGGTAAAATGAGATCAAGCAAAATAGCATCTGGTACCTTTTTTTTGATATGTGCTAAAGCTTTCTCCCCAGTCTCAACATACGTAATAAGACTACTCTCATTACGCAAATAGTTTTTGTATATAGAAATTAATGTTGGACTGTCTTCAACAATCAGTACAGTCATTTCAGGGGCAATTTTCATATCCAATTTTTACGTTTACGATAGATTGTTGATGGACTAACTTCTAACAATAGTGCAGCTTTAAGAATATTACCCTCACAAAGTTTAATAGCTTGTTCAATTGCTTTCTTTTCGATTTGCCAAAGGGGATAAATTGTTTCTGAATCTGCTTCTAAAGTTAATGGGGTATGAGGATGAGTTGTTAAAAAATCATTGAGTGGTGCAGGCAATAGTGTTGGTATAATGTATTGATGATCGTGAAGTACAATAGTGTTGTAAATCACATTTTGCAATTCACGAACATTACCTGGCCACTCATAATTAAGGAAAATCGAGTTCGTTTCAGCTGAAAAACTTGTAAATGATTTATTTTCTTGTTTTGTATATTTGATTAGAAAGTGTTTCGCAATCAGTAAAATATCATTATCGCGTTCACGAAGTGGGGGTAATATAATAGGAATAACATATAAGCGATAATAAAGGTCTTCACGGAATCTTCCGTTTTTTACCTCTTCAAAAGGATTATGATTTGTAGCACAGATAAAACGAACATCCACTTCTTTTGGCGCATCACCCCCAACTTTTTGAACCATACGAGTTTGTATAAACCGCAAAAATTTACTCTGTAAACTGAAATCCATTTCACAGATTTCATCCAAAAACAAGGTTCCCCCTTCTGCCAAAGACACCGCTCCCGCTCGATCACTCACTGCACCCGTAAAAGCTCCCTTAACATGACCAAAAATTTCACTTTCCATCAATTCCTTTGGAATGGCAGCACAATTAATAGCAATAAATGGCTTGTTTCGGCGTAAGCTTTGTTTATGTATTGCTTCAGCACAAATTTCTTTACCTGTACCGCTTTCACCAGTAATGAAAACTGTCGCGTTGCTAGAAGCAGCATGTTCAATAATTTGGTAAACCGCCTGCATTGCAGGACAAGCCCCGATAAAACCATGATAGTATGCACGATCAAAATTTTCTTTGTAAAGATTAACAGTACTACTCAACTGTTGATGCTGCAAAGCATTGCGTATTGTAATGAGAAATCGTTGTTGTTCAAAAGGTTTGACAAGAAAATCAAATGCTTTGTAACGCATCGCTTTGACAATTAACTCAACTTTATCTTCTGCTGTCACAATAACAACTGAACAAGTATATTGTTGCTCATTAATGTACTTCAAAATTTCCAAGCCATTCATATCAGGCAAACCAAGATCAAGCAAAATTGCATTTGGTATCGTGTGCTGAAGATGTGCCAAAGCATCCTTACCATTGTTGACATGCTTGATATGATAAGGTTCATTATGCAAATATATTTTGTATAATGCATTCATATCTGCTTCATCTTCAACAATCAGTAAAGTCATTTTTTGCTCAATTTTCATAGCATGTCTTCAAGTGCTTGCCTATCATTTTGTTTTTTTCAGCATGGATAAGACGACTTTTTGACCGAGAATGCTCAAAAACGGTCCAAGTCGTGGTCCTCTTTCTTTGCCTAATAAGACAGAATACAAAAATTTAAACCACTGTCCTTGATTCAATTCATATTTTTTAGGAATAATGAACATTAATGCTTGAATTTTTTCACCATCCAAATCATCAAAATTTTCTGTTTCTTCAACAATTTCAATAAGTTCAGGTAAATATTGATGATATGTAACATCAATAGTTAAAGCTTCTTTAGGGGCTTGCGCTTCATAATCCCGCACGTATGCAATAACATTTTCGCAAAAGATCTTAAAAAAAAGCGCATTTTCTTCTACTGTAGGATCATATTTTAAGGCATATTTATATAATAATGAAGCATCACGTAGCCCTAAATTTTGAGCGACATTACTAAGTAAATTATAACTCAGATCGCTTTTCGCCAGGTTTGAGGCTTCAATAAACCACCGATTTAAATTTGGATTATCAGCCTCTTCTTTGCGGAGTATATCAAGATATTCATCCACAATTTTGGGTAAAATTGGCAAACCCATTTGTCTTGCCTTATTTGGATTAGCTAATAAAAAATTTAACAAAGCCCCCATTGGAGAATATTTCACCCATTGATCCATCGAAATGCCATTACCAATTTTCTTAGAGATTTTTGCCCCTTTTTCATCCAAAAACAGTTCATACTTATAAAGGACTGGTGGCTTTCCACCCAGTATTTTGCAAATTTTACTCGCCATATTCGCAGAGCTAATTAGATCTTTACCATACATTTCATAATTAACCCCAAATGTGTACCAACGGAGTGCCCAATCAATTTTCCAGCCGACTTTAACTTTTCCCCCAGTAATAGGTGTTGTGGCAACATGACCACACGACTCAAAGCCTTGACCACTTTGGTCGCAATGATAAGTGAGCCTGTAATTTTCGGAATCAATATCAATAACTCGAGTTGTATATATTTTACCGCAAGACTCACAAATCGGAAAAAACGGACTCCATGCCTCTCTTTTCTCTTTAGAAATAGTTGAAGTAAATATTTTCCGAATTTGAGTATAATTATCCATAACCCTTTTTAACCCATCATCAAAGATCCCGCTTTTATAAGATTGAGTAGAAGAGTGAAATTCATAC
>DAOVTJ010000052.1 GCA_030633165.1 Thiomargarita sp.
AGCTAAATCATGGGAGGTTATCTTTATTTTGGAAAAAGGCCATTCAGGATAAAGCAGCGTGGAATAAATGCAAAATTACTGTTTTGCTTTTGGTTTATGATTTTAAAATCAGATAAATTTATACGTCCATCTTCCACTAGGCTTTCCAAAATACTGGTTCTTACCATACCAACATCCGCGAGATGGTTTTGCACTTTGAACACGACATCGTCATGTGGCATGCCATTAAATGATAATTTGGCAAAATCTTTAAAAGGATCAATACCGACTTTATCTAATTCTTCCCATCCCACTAGAAAACCACCAAGAGATTTTTGTTCAACTGCGAGGACAGATTTTCCTTTTAAATCATCTAGTGTATTGATATCTGTTCTATCCGCACGCGTAAAAATAACGCCACCAAATTGATTAACGCTTTTACCTGGAATGGATTTATCTAAAGTTACAATGCGAGTAATATCATACTGTGCCTCTAACATGACATAATGACAAGTGTTGGTGAGCACAAAATGAATCTTATGTTTATCAATTGCCTCTTCTAATTCCAGATAAATCATGGGAATTATTTTAAAAGTGTATCCTTTAATAGCGGTGGAAAGGTATTCTGCTGTTGCTTGCCATTTTGCTAGGCTTAATACTTTTGAGCGAAAGGATAAAACCCCAATATTAATCAGCTTATCCTGTCCAAACACTGAAAATGGAAAAATTAGCATTATTAGCACAGTAAAATAAATTACTTTTTTTTTCCCATAACAAATAATCATAGATTTCTCTTAAATTTCAACATCTTTCAATGATTTGAGCAAGTGAGGGAACTGTTCTATTGTATTTTCAATATCTATGATCTCAAACTCATTAATATAGTTGATCAAATTTTTACCATAATGATTCAAGTTTGAAATCTGATATTCATCACCCAAGCTTCGGATCTGTTTCGCAAATGTTTCGAGTTCATCTATGTCTAAAGCACCCTGAAATTCTTTCCATTTCGGCATTTGTTTTTCTAGTCTCTCTATCAAGTCTGGGAGTTTGGCTTTTGCGGTAGGTGTAAGATTGATTATAAAATCTTCTGTTTCGCTAGCTTTTGTTTTCACGCTCTCTGAAATTTTAACATTATGTAAGGTTATTTCAAAAATGCTGCCGACACCAACTTGACTCTGGATCTCAATTTTACCATTCATTTTCTCAACTAGTCGTTTACTGATGGCAAGTCCTAATCCAGTACCGCCATATTTTCTGGTACTTTTACCATCAACTTGCTGGAACATAGCAAAAATATTGTCTTGTTCTTCTTGAGAAATACCAATACCTGTATCTTCTACTGCAATAATTAAATTCTTAGTGTTATTTGTGCTTGATATTTGCACACTAATTTTTATGTGACCCTGTTCAGTAAACTTAATAGCATTACTAATCAAATTAAGCAGCACCTGCCGTAAACGAATTTTGTCTAATAGGAAAGTTTTTGGGAGTGTTTTATCAATTTCTGTAATGAATTGTAGCTTTTTGTCTATGATTTGTTTTGAAAAAAACTGTTTTAAGTCTTGGATAATTAATGTATAATCTATTTCTTGCTTATGAATTTCCAACTGTCCCGATTCCATTTTGGATAAATCCAATATGTCATTAATTAAAGTCAATAGTGTTCCAGCTGATTTTTGAATTGATTCAAGATAACTTTTATGTATTTCATCTTTTATCAGGTGTGATAACAGATCAGAAAAGCCAATCACCGCATTCATAGGTGTGCGAAATTCATGACTTATATTAGCCAAAAATTCGCTTTTCGCACGATTAGCAGCTTCTGCGTCTTCTTTGGCTTCTTCAAGCTGTTTATTAGCTATTTTCAAAGTTGCTGTACGTTGGCAAACTTGTTCTTCAAGATGTTCTTGGTATTTTTCTAATTTTTTCCTCTGTTGGTAAAGTTCAATAAATACTCGTACTTTACCTTGTAATATTATAGGTACGATAGGTTTAGTGATAAAATCAACTGCCCCCACTTCGATGCCTTTTATTTTATAATAATCATCTGTGTAAATCGCTGAAACAAAAATAATAGGGATCTGTTGCATTTTAATATCTTGACGCATTATCTCAACAGTTTCAAAGCCATTCAGAATGGGCATTTGTACATCAATTAAAATAAGGGCAAACTCGTTTTCAATAATCCTCATTAAAGCGTCATTTCCAGAGCTCGATCGAATAAAGTCAATATTTTGCTTAGCTAATAATTTTTCTAAGACAATAAGATTTTCAATCTTGTCATCGACAATAAGAATTTTTGGTTTCATTTGTATAACCAGACTCGTATTAGTGATAAGAGTTTATTAACATCAATCGGTTTCGTCAAATAGTCATTTGCACCAGCAGCAAGGCATTTGTTTCGATCATCTTTCATAGCCTTAGCAGTCAGAGCAATAATGGGTAAATCTTTAAATCGTTTTTGAAGACGAATAGCTCGCATCGTCTCATAACCATCCATGATTGGCATCATTATATCCATCAATATCAGATCCATAGAAGGCTCTCTATCTAAAATCTCTAAAGCAGTTTCTCCATTTTCAGCTTTGTAAACAGATAAGCCATTTCTTTGAAATGTGCCAGATAGTGCAAAAAGGTTACGCATATCATCATCAACGAGGAGAATTTTTTTATTGGTGAAATTGTTCTTTTTATCCTGATTATCATCAATACTAGCTGTTTTAGTTATCTCTGGAAGTATCAAAATGGGTTCACTTTTAGCCTTTTTGAAAGGGAAATAAAGTGTAAAACTTGAACCTTCATTTTCGATACTGCTACAATGGAGTTCACCACCCAATAGTTTTGCTAATTCTCTAGAAATTGATAGCCCTAAACCAGTGCCTCCATATTGACGAGAAGTACTCCCATCAACTTGTTGAAATGCTTCAAAAATGATATGTTGCTTATCTGTTGGAATCCCAATTCCAGTGTCAATCACCGTAATAGCAATTGCGGCTTCAACCATCTGAAAATCAAGTGTAACGCTACCTTTTTGAGTAAATTTAAAAGCGTTAGAAAGCAAATTTTTGAGTATTTGTGCAAGCTTTTGGTTATCAGTTTCAATGTGAGTTGGGCATTCTTGTGTAAAATTAATGTGAAAATCTAAATCTTTTTTATCAGCAATGCTCTGAAAATTTATTTTAAGTGTGTTAGCAAAATCCTGCAATGACATAGCTTGTAAAACAAGAGTCATCTTGCCTGCTTCTATTTTGGATAGATCAAGTATATCATTAATCAGGTTAAGCAAATCTTGACCAGCATGATAAATAATTTCTACCGATTCAAGTTGTTCTTTAGTGAGATTCTCGTCATGATTTTCAGTTAATTGTTGTGATAGAATAAGCAGACTGTTCAAAGGAGTCCGTAATTCATGGGACATATTAGCTAAAAAATCAGATTTGTAGTTGCTAGAAATTTCAAGTTCTTCTGCCTTTTTTTCGAGTTCTTGGCGAGTTTGAAGCAATTGTTTATTCGCGATTTCTAAGGCTTCTTTTTGTTGTTGGAGTGAACGTTCATTGTTTTCCAATTCTTGAGTACGTTCTTCTAGTTCGTCATTAGTTACCTTTAATTCATCTTGTTGCGTGGCAAGTTCCTCTGTTTGTCTTTGGCTCTGCTCCAAAAGCTCTGTCATCTGATAACGAGATTGCGCAGAACTAATGTTAATCGCAATGTTCTCGGTTATTATTGATAAAAATTGTTGCGCTTTATCAGAAAATGGGTGAACTGTTCCCAATTCAATAACACCTTTCAGGATATTATCATAGATAATAGGGGCAATAATAATATAACATGGTGTCGTATAACCAATTCCTGAGCTAATATAAACATAGTCTTTTGGCACATCAGTCATTAAGATCATTTCTTGCTCGAGTGCTGCTTGCCCGACTAAACCTTCTCCAAGTTTAAAGATATTATTCACGCCTTTGCGATGCTTAAAGGCATAACTGGCGGCGAGATACAGTTCTTTCTTTTTTTCATTATATAAATATAATGTACCAACTTGTACCGCCAAATATTTTGCGAGATAAGTAATAACTTTCCGTGCTAAAGTGCTTTGATTCAAATCACCACGCATAGCATTATTTAACTCTGTTTGTCCTGTTTTTAGCCAATTTTGCCGTTGGGCTTCCGCTGATACATCACGAAGTTTTTGGGTCATAGTATAGGTTGAACGAGATAATTCACCAATTTCATCATGACGATAAGTTTCAATTGTCTGACTAAGATCTCCTTTTGCAATATTTCTGATTTTTTTGACGATATGATTTAATGGATTGACAATACTCAAGGTAATAAGGATTGCTACAATCACACTTGTGATCAAGCTAACCATCAGTAAAATAATCATCAAAGATATTGCCCATTGACTATTTTTTTGGGAATTTTCAAAAAAAAGATTAGCTTTATTGCTGGAAAAATCAATCATCACTTGTATTTTTTGATTCATTTCATCAACATGTTTAGCCCCTTTTCCTTTAGTAATATTAGCTGCTTTATCTTTTTCACCAAATTCCATTAAACGAATGACTTCATCACGAATTGATTTCCAGTCCGAAAAAGCCATTTGTGCTGTTTTTACATCACTTTGTTCGCCTAAAAAACGTTGGGAAACAAGCTCAAAAGATTGATAAACTTCGTATTCATATTTATCAACAGTGGCAGCAACAGTTACCATTTGTCCAATATCTTTTGCTAAGGCAATATCTTTCATCGAACGATGCATGGCAATAATATTTGCCCTAATATCACGGACTGCATTACTCACAGCTAATGAATGTTCGTGTATTTGGACAATATCATTAGCTAAATTCTGCATTTCTATAATTGCCCTAATGCCTACACTCATTGTGAGCATTAACACAATACCAAATCCGATAGCTAGCCGAATGCCTATCTTTAAGTTTGTGATTTTCATTTGCCTTATCTTTTCTAAAAAAAAAGATTTAATGATATCAGAACTAGTGCGGAAAGTTTTTTCTGTGTATTGAGAAGGGAAATTTCTTTTAATAGATAAATTATAACATAGAAACAATAATTTATCTATTTTTTTACATTAGAATTATTTGGAAATTAACTAAAAGATGTGGGGATTAATAATCAGTCAAAAAAATGCCTAGGGTTAATGCCTAGACATTCTATAAATAATAAAATAGTTATTTACTTGCAGCTTGTGAAATTAAGTGAATAATGTTTTCTGATGGTGGTTGATCTTGCGTAAATTGTTCAAGCATATTTGGTAATTCTTTCTCAACTAGCCCTAGAAGTAACAAGATTTCATTATTTTTTGACAATGTTCCAGCAATAAGCTTATTGATCAGATTTTCAAAGTGAAAGCCTAATTCTCCAATCACTGCTGCGCCTACCATTCGTCCACTACCTTTTAAGGTATGAAAAGCACGTTGTAAGTTTTCCAAAGATGAAGGTTCTGCTGGATTAGTACTCCAATTCTTCAAATTGGCGACAATCTCTTGATGAACATCGGTGATTTCTTCAGCAAAAATTTCAAGAATTTCTTGATCTACTTCTGAGCTAGGCACTTGTTTAGGCATGTCAAGTAATGGCATATTATTTTCCAGTGTTTTTGTATATTTTTTAAATATGCATATTTCATGCCATATTTCATAACTTAATTACTCATGATGTCGCTCGAATTTAAGCCTATTTTATTGCAATTTGCAATTGAATAATAATATATTTTTTGCGAAATGCAAAAAAAAATATAGGCAGAATTGTTCAAGTAAAAACAGAAAATCTGTTATGCTAAATAAATTTTAAAAAATTTAAAGGTTGATGATGTTATTCAAAAGGACAATACTATTATGCAATCCGTTCCATTAGACAAGCCAACTACACCCAACCATCTTTACACACTAGCACGGACAAATCATCTCACAGTCCAAGCACTAGAATATGCTTTACGTAAAATTGGTACTGTGCCAGATACAAGCGCTTGGCGGCATTTTATCGACAAAATGCTATTATTATTGAGCACAGCCCTAATACTTGCCGGTGTTATCTTTTTCTTTGCCTATAATTGGGCAGAGATGAGTCATTTTCTGAAATTTCTTGTTCTACAGCTTGCTATAATCAGCATGGCACTTTTCGCATCAATACGAGGAATTAAATACCTTTCAGCGCAAGCTGCTTTATTAGCAGCAGCAGTTTTAGTCGGTGCATTACTGGCAGTTTATGGTCAAATTTATCAAACTGGGGCTGATGCTTTCAGTCTATTTCTCAGTTGGGCGTTTTTGATTATCCCTTGGGTAGTACTCGGTGCCTTTGCCCCATTGTGGTTATTGCTCTTATTCTTACTCAATCTTAGTTTTATACTTTACTGGGGACAGGTGATTAATCCTTCCTTTTGGGAACCGCCTATGACATTATTGTTAGGCTTGTTTTTGTTAAATGGTTTTGCCATGTCTGTTTGGGAATTTGCACATAGACGAGGGGTGATTTGGTTACAAGCGCACTGGTTTGGTGTGATTATCTTTAGTACAGCATCCATCATCTTAGGCATAGCTTGTTTATATGCAATTTTAAACTTAGGCGATTGGCAGGAAAATCCATTGTTTGGGATTGCAATGTTAATATATGTGGCGATGAATGCTTTAGTTTTAGGGTATTACCGTTACCAAAGACGTGACTTATTATTGCTTACAATATCATTATTAAGTCTAGTGATAATCATTAGTACCCTAATCAATCAATTACTCCCTGAAAATATGATTAGTTGGCTAATTTTAGCCCTTGTGATTATTGGGCAGGCAGCTTTAGCAACAAAATGGTTGCTAAAAATATAAGGAGAGACAAAAATGCCTAAACAAATAATGCTACACACTCTGCTAAATGAACTAATAGCACAAAAGTTATTACAGCCTAACAGTCAAGCACAAATAGCAGTTGCCTTAAAACAAGAGGCATCAACCCCTTGGTTTATCAGTGCTTTGATTGCTGTAAGTGCTTGGTTATCTGTCATACCATTTATCGCTTTTCTTGCGGCTCTTAATATTATTGAGAGTTCTGAATCGTTGATTTTTATGGGTTTATTGTTGATCAGTGGGACAACAGCCCTACAGTATTTTAAAAAAAATGGGTTATTTGTTGAACAATTAAGCTTAGCTGTTAATTTAACAGGGCAAATTTTATTTATTGGAGGTATTGTATTTGGGAATAATTTAGAAACAGCAGCGATGACGACATGGTTTTTAGAAATTCTGCTGATTACTATTTATCGAAACAATATCCTTCGTTTTTGTTCCGTTTTAATCGCCACAATAGCAGCTTTGGTACTACTCTATCAATTTGATATCTACCCAGGTATCCACATTCTTATTATTCTAATAGCTGCCAGCGCGATTTGGTACTGGATAGGAGAGGCACAACACTTGACTGATGAAATGATGGTCAAAGTGTATCAACCCTTGGGATATGGTTTTATAATTGCTTTGCAAATGCTATTAACCTTATCTATCTTCCCTCATTCAAACTTCATTCCGCCTCAAACTTGGTGGTTTTCAACTATAGGCTTAACAGTATTACTATTGGCATTGGAATATCATATATTATATACCAATAATATCATTATCAACTCAAAAACGAGTTATAGCATATTTGTCAGCACCTTATTAGTTGCCTTATTACTTTATCAAGCCCCTGGTATCATTGCCGCTATTATTATACTGATATTGGGATTTCAACGGGGCAATCGTATATTGATGGGAATGGCTATCATTTCTCTTGGCGTGTTTTTTATCGCTTATTACTACCATCTGAATATTAGCTTATTGATGAAATCAAGCACATTAATGACAGCAGGTTTAGCATTGCTGGCATTGCGTTTTGTATTTAAACGTGTTTAGGAGGCCTTATGCGTCGTTTATTAATAATCGTTATGGCAGTAATCGTGCTAGCAATGGTTAATTTTGAAATTTATAAAAAGGAACAACTACTTGCTGAAGGCACAACGGTTTTATTAGAACTTGCGCCTGTTGATCCCCGTTCACTGATGCAAGGAGATTATATGATACTGGCTTATAGCATTGCCCGAGAGCATATTAAAGTGGAACAGGATGGATATTTTGTGATAGAACGAGATAGCAAGCAAGTGGCTAAATTTAAGAGAATTGATGATAAAGAAACACCGCTACAGTCGGAGGAGATGTTACTGCGTTTCCGTAAACGTGGTCATAGTATTCGGCTTGGTGCAGAATCATTTTTCTTTCAAGAAGGGCATGCTAAATATTATAATAAAGCGCGTTACGGTGAATTACGAGTTTCATCATCAGGAGAAAGTGTTTTAATTGGGCTACGTGATGCAGCATTAAAGCGTTTAGGACCTCTTATTGATAACCTTATACTTGAACATCCAAGCTTTAAATGAAAAAGGATATTTGTTTAAAATGTTTTTCATAACTTTATTTGATCTAAAACCTATTGAACTCGGAGGAAAATAACACTCTATGGTTTATACAAAAAAACATCCAGCCTTACTTATTATGGGTATCCTCATGCTAAGTTTGGGTGCCTTGATTCATTTTAGCTTGATGGATGGCGTGATTAGCCATCTACATCTCCAAAAGTATTTGGGAGAAATGTCAAGCTTATCCTATATTTTTGGTGGTATCGCGTTCATTGTTGGATTATGGCAGCTAGTTTGGACACATAAAGAAGGTAATATGGATTACTATTTGTCTACCGTTGCTGGTGGTATCTTTATTTTATTTATTGCTATGATCATTCGCTGGTTTGTAGCCCCTTCAGTTGCTGTTTGGAGTAAATCTTTTGGTCCTGTGATGGGAGCTAAATACTTACATGAGGTGCTGGGGCTCAATTACATTGTTTTGGGTATTCTGACTGGTATTATTGTGGTCAACTTCTTTAAAGTGCCTACTTGGGCTGAAAATGGTGTGCGTTTATCTCGATTAGGACTAAAAACAGGTGTTGTTTTACTCGGTACTTTATATAGCCTTGCAGAATTACAACAGTTAGGTGGTTTGTCTATTCTAATGGTAGGATTTTTCGTCTTAGGATCTGTTGGGCTTGTGTTATGGATGGGCGCTAGACACAATATCCCCAATTCAATGGGCGGTGTGTTATCGGCTGGTATGGGGGTATGTGGTGTCTCGGCGACAGTCGCTGCCGCCCCTGTGGTTCAGGCGAAGTCTGTCGAAGTCGCCTACACGATTGGTACTATTCTGCTTTGGGGTGTCGCTTGCATGTTTTTATTCCCTATCATTGGTAACCTACTAGAATTGGGGCATATTCAGTTTGGAGCTTGGGCAGGAACAGGCATTCTCAATTCTGCGCAGGTTGCAGGGGCAGCACTTGCCTATCAACCAGATGGTATTGAAACCTTAAAAGTAGCTGAAATATTTAATATTACTCGTGTACTCATCTTACCTATCATCGTGGTTTGGCTAGCTGTGTGGTATGTTAAGCGTGAAGAAAATGCACCTGATATTAATATCGCTAGAGTAGCATTTGAAAAATTTCCCGTTTTTGTCATAGGTTTTCTTTTGATGTTCACCCTTTCTTCCACAGGTATTTTTTCACCTGCCAACCACTACAAGGGAAAATATTTCGATAATAATATCCCAGCAGAAAAACTCTTAACAGAAGAACAAGTGCTCAGTTTGAAAAACGAACAAACGAAAGTGCAACGTGAAGTACGTCAGGCTGCCTTCACACGTTTAATTGAAAATAAAAAAGTAATGTCGATTGAAGATGATGATACATTACGCGGTTTGGTGAATGCGAAAATATTGTCTAAAAAAGGCAATAAGATTTTGAAAACTGCGCATAAAACAGTCCGCCATACGGCAAATAAAATCAAGAAATTTCGTCAATTTATTACTTGGTTATTCGCATTTGGTTTAGTGGGATTAGGAATGCAAATTACTTTTTCATCGATCAAACAGGCAGGTGGATACCCCTTGGCGATAGGCGGTGTGGTAGGGACGCTTAAAGCAGTATTGTCTCTTATTATTGTTGTACTATTTGTACATGAAACCATTTGAGGAATAATTTATAATGTCTGAAGAAGAAACACCGAAATTCCAACGGGGGTCTGCCCTAACGATTTTTCAAACCGATCGACAGGAAGATCGGCTAGCACTTGTGTTGTCTTTATTAATTGCCTTAGGAGTGTATTTTTTGGTTGATTAAATCATTTCAGTTATCAGCAAAAAACACTGATAACTGAAATAATTTACTAAAATATTAAATTACTATGGATTACACACATATACTTTTAGCTAGTCACGGCACTCCAGGTGCATGTGCGGCAGAAAATGCGACTTTTAAACTCTGTCAACCTGGTCATACAATACATCATTTAATTGTTGTACCCGATTTTTGGAAAGGCATGTTGGGAGATGATTGGCTTAATAATGCTATTACTCAAATTCGTTATGGAAAATATATAGAAGGTCAATTAGAAAAAGAAATTCAGATTGATATCAATCGTGTGAGTAGTACTGCTGAAGCACAAAACATTACTTATCATTATGAAATTCTACTAGGTAATCCCGCCGACTGTGTGGTAAAAGTGGCTAATTCATCCCATTTTGACTTAGTTGTGATAGGCTCTCCTCGTGCTAAGAAGCAAGAAGGACTCAAATCGCGTATGCATTGTGAAACATTAATACGTGGACTCACTATTCCTTTGCTTGTCATTCCTAATGCATAATTCTAGCAAAGATAACGCTTATGTGCGTATTGCCACGCCTTTATCAGTAGAGGCGTTACATGACTTTTGCAACAACTTAGAACGCTTATATCGTATTAATCCCCAGTTAGAATTTAGCGAATGGCGTAAAATAGCCCATAATCACTACTATTTACAAGCCAATAATCTGAGTAATGCTCAAAAAATTTCTACAGAATTTTATATAGAAGAAAACACTGATGGATTTATAATCCACTATGATCATGGCTTAAAAGCAAGCACACAAGTTAAAATTGAAAAAAACGCGACAGGTAGTGCCCTGACTTTAATTGATGATTACAGTAGATTTTCAGAATCAGAGCGGACAGAACGCCTATCAGAAGTTGACCATAGTTTAGAATCTTGGGGTAAAGCGTTGTATCGCTATTTATTACAGTGGCAACGGTGGAAATGGTTTCCACCGTACCGTTGGTATATGCGCCGCGTTTGGCAGCCAATGAAACCCTCAGCACGGCGGATTGCTTATATGTTGATTATTATTACATCATTTGAGTTTCTCGCATTTCTACTTATCGTCTACCTTTTCTAGTTTTACGTACTTGATAATTATTGATGAAGGTCAATAATTTTTGATAGGGTAAGTCTTCAAATTTCTCGAAAGCCTCTATCAATAAAGCATCAATATCATTGATATGAGGTGTATTAGCACACTCATAAACGATAGCTGCTAAACCAAATAATCCACCACATTGAATCTTCATCATTGGACCATGTGGCAATTGCTTTTTCAAAGCGGGTTCTTCTAAAACATTATCGTATAATTGATTCAGTAACCTCACACACCGCACTTGTGAAGCAGGGGCATTACAAGTGGCGATTTCACGTTCTGCAATATTAAACCGTAAGCATTTTGGACAAGCACAACGCCCACTAAAAATCGCCTTTTCAAATGGGCAAGGGTTTTGATTGAGGCTTACGCTTGTTTTTTGATATTCTCTTTCATCCATAGTGTATAATCACTCATAGTGTTTTCTATCCATGTTTTTGCTAATGCATTGATTTCTTTCGCAGTTTTACCCTTTGGTTCAATAACAGGACCAATAATCACTTGAATTGTTCCAGGCCATTTAATAAAACTTCTAGGTGGCCAAAATTCCCCTGAATTATGTGCCACTGGTACGACTGGATAACCACTTTCAGCCGCTAACAGTGCACCACCAATGCCATAACGTTTTATTTCACCGGGTTGTAGCCGTGTACCTTCTGGAAAAAAGACTATCCAAATTCCTTCTTTTAAACGTTGTTTTCCCTGTGTCAAAATTTTTCGCATAGATTGACGGATATTTTTGCGATCAATAGCAATTGGTTTCAAGCTTGCTAAAACCCACCCAAATAAAGGTACCCAAAATAATTCACGTTTTATCACCCAAGTTTGCATCGGGAAAATTGTTGGAAAAACAATGGTTTCCCAAGCGGATTGATGCTTACTCAAAATAATCGCAGGCGTGCTTGGCAGATTTTCTAGTCCTTGTACTTGATAATTTAGTTGGCATGTTTTTTCCAACCACCATCTGACAAAATAAGCCCATTTTGTCATCACCGTGTAAAAGTATCGATGGGGTAATGGTAATAACACTAATGGCGTAAAAACAAAAATAGCCAGAATTTCCCCTATATAAAATAAGAGAGAACGTAAAAATAGCATCATTAGCTTTCTTCCAATAAACTATCAACAAGTGCTGCTAAATTATCATATACTGGAACTTCCTCAAACCCTTTCATATTCATCAATGTACGCCGCCCTTTACCTGTTAAGACTAAAATCGGTGTTGCACCTGCTGCACTTGCAGCTTGCAAATCGCGCAATGAATCACCGACTGCAAGTACATTGACTAAAGCAATACCTAAGCGTTTAGCTATACTGTTAAATAAACCAGGCAGTGGTTTACGACAAGAACAATTTTTTTTCTCATCATGTAGACAAAAGAAAATTGCTTCAATTCGCCCTCCAGCCTCAAATAACAATTTATGCATTTTTTCATGGATTTGATGAAGATCATCTAAAGTAAAT
>DAOVTJ010000181.1 GCA_030633165.1 Thiomargarita sp.
TGCCTAAGCTGATATGAATTGCACCGTTTTTGACTTCTATAAATCTGCGATCGTTTTGGATTCAAACTGCGACGTTGTGGACGGTAGCTCGGTAGGTATTAAGCGGAAATGTTTGGTGATTCTCATAATATTGACGGATAGATTTTTTGATACCCTTACTAAGTTCCATTGCCTCCTGGATTTGAGAACGAATAATTATATCTTGGTAAGTGGGGAGTGCCATTGTCGCCAAAATGCTGATAATAGCGATAACAATCATTAATTCTATTAATGTAAAACCTTGTTTTAACATCAGTTTCATCTCTTTTTATAAACAGATCGAAGGTAGGTATTCTTGTTTAATATCAGTCTTATTTTCACCGATAATCGTTGTTCCTTTTATTCCAGTAGCATAGCCACATACCCATAATAATATATTAGAAGGAGGAGAGACAACAATGATAGCAGGGCGTAAGGTGAGTGTAGCATTTTCAAGTGATTTATTAAAACTCAGATGAATGGCACCATTTTCTATTTGTATGTTTTTAACATATTGCCCTTTCAAATTGTCAGGTAAATTTGTTACTTGATTATTTTGTGGAAATTGACCGTGATAGGAATAATACTCACCTATTGTTTGAGTGATAGCAGTGACGAGTACAAATGCTTCGCTGATCTTTGCACGTTTAAGGTAATTCTGATAATTTGGTATGGCAATACTAGCTAAAATGCTGATAATAGCTATTACAAGCATGAGTTCTATGAGTGTGAATCCGTGATTTTTTATTTGCATGTTGAATGCCTTGTTATGGTAAAAACCAGAAGTTCTATTAAAGTAAACCCTTTTTTAAAGTCCCTGACCCATCATGAAAATAGGTAAGTACATGCTAATAACAAATATTCCAACAAGAACTGCAATCAATATAATACCAATTAATTGATATTTTCTCACAATGGGACCAATCATTTGATGCAATTGTTTTGTGTAAAGATCTGCCAGTTTTGTCAATAACTTCTCAAATTGATTGGTATGTGTGCCTATCATCATGACATGGAACACCTTTTTTGTAAAAAACGGGGATAATGTGTCAGGTAAAGTGCTGCTTGAGAGCATTTTTTGACTGGCTTGTTGGAGTAATTTGGCGTAAACCGAATTATTGACGACTTGAGCAGCAGCTTCAAAAGCTTTTGATAACGGAACTTTTTGGGATAACGTAAAAGCAAGCGTATGCAAACAACGTACTAGCGCAAGTTTCTGGTAAAAACGACCAAATAGCGGCAGATATAATTTCACTGTTTGCCATTTTAACCTTAATAATATGCCTAAACTTAATCCACCGCTCAAAATAATCCACCAGTAATACAGCACAAAATCAGAAAAAATGAACAAAAATTCCGTTGCTGCTGGTAATTGAATACCAAAAGCATCAAACATCTCCATAAATACAGGCATGACATAAATGAGTAGGATACTTGAAATTATCACAAATATAGTAAATACACTCATCAAGTAAGCCATTGGAAATTCCATTTCATGGATTAAATCCATTTCATTTTCTTCCATTTTTTCGCGGTATTGTGCAATTTGAGCCAATCTTATCGCTAAATTTTCGCCTTGTTTTAAGCTTTCAACTAAGAAAGGTTCAAAATATTGAGGATATTTAGCCCAACTATCTGCTAAGCTCATACCATCTGCAAGATTGGTTTGGATATCACCAATTAATTTGTCCATTGCAGATTTGTCTTGTTCTATTTGTACAATTTTTAAAGCTTTTTCTATAGAAAGTCCGCTTTGCAACAGCATTGCGACTTCATTGATAAATTGAGTGATGTCAACAGGCAATATTTTTTTCATGAACGACTCCTATGACAATGAGCAGGTAATATTGATTGTGTGAATGATTAATCCATTTTCCAGGTTTATTATAAACCTCCAGACTTTAATGTGTGGATTCCTACAATAAACCTGATAAGCTAGATAATTATGACTTAAAATAACCCAAATGAGTATTTTCTTCGTTTCTTTTCGCTATCTTCATTTGCCATTCTGCTGGTCCCGTTTGATGTACAGACTCGCCGCCTGCATCAACTGCTACCATTACTGGCATATCAACCACTTCAAATTCATGCACTGCCTCCATGCCTAAATCCGCAAATGCGACTACTCGTGCAGTACGAATTGCTTTAGATACCAAATAAGCAGCACCACCGACTGCCATTAAATACACCGCTTTATACTTTTTAATAGCCTCAATAGCTTGAGGACCACGTTCAGATTTACCTATCATCCCAATAATTCCAGTTTTCTCCAACATCATTTCAGTGAATTTATCCATACGTGTTGCCGTTGTTGGACCTGCTGGACCAACTACTTCATCACGAACGGCATCCACAGGACCAACATAGTAAATAAAACGATTGTTGAAATCTAAACCGTCAGGTAAAGATTGTCCTTTGGCAAATAAGTCTGCAATGCGTTTATGGGCAGCATCACGCCCAGTTAAAAATTTACCACTGAGTAATAAACTTTCTCCAGGTTGCCACAATGCAATTTCTGCTGGTGTGATGGTATCAAGATTAACGCGACGTGCTTGTGTGTTATTGTCCAAAGATATTTTTGGCCATTCTTCTAAATTAGGAGGTGTTAAATGTGCTGGACCATTGCCATCTAGCACAAAATGTGTATGACGTGTGGCTGCACAATTGGGAATCATAGCCACTGGTAAAGAAGCAGCATGGGTAGGATAATCAAGTATTTTAACATCTAATACTGTTGTTAATCCACCTAAACCTTGAGCACCGATGCCTAAGGCATTCACCTCTTCATATAATTCTAAACGTAATTCTTCAAGATGATTGGATGCACCACGTGCTTGCAAAATATGCATGTCAATTGGTGCCATTAGGGATTCTTTAGCCAATAACATCGCTTTTTCCGCGGTGCCACCAATACCAATACCCAATATCCCTGGAGGACACCAACCTGCTCCCATTTGGGGAACAGTTTTTAATACCCAATCCACTAAACTATCACTTGGGTTTAACATGACAAATTTAGATTTATTTTCAGATCCTCCCCCTTTAGCCGCCACTTTGACATCAACAGTATTACCAGGTACAATTTCTGTATGTATCACAGCAGGAGTATTATCCTTAGTATTTTTACGTATTCCAGCAGGTTCGGCTAAAACAGAAGCACGCAATGGATTATCAGGGTGGGCATAAGCCCGTCGTACCCCTTCATTCACCATATCTGTGATACTCAATTTCGTATCCCAATGTACATTCATACCCACTTTAAGAAAAACGACAGCAATACCAGTATCTTGACAAATGGGGCGATGTCCCTCAGCACTCATGCGTGAATTAACTAAAATTTGTGCCATCGCATCTTTGGCAGCAGTAGATTCCTCAGATTCGTAAGCATCACCCAAAGCCTTGATGTAATCAACTGGATGATAATATGAAATAAATTGAAAAGCATCAGCAATGCTTTGGATAAAATCATCTTCACGAATAGTTGTCATAATTGAAATGTCTCCTTGTAAAAAAAACAAATTGCATTAATTGTATTATAATAAATAAAAACACTTGATATCTTTAGGAGATAAGCATGATACAAAAAATTCTCACAGGTTTATTATTAGTTTGTTTTATGCCCTCTATTTTTGCCGAAGATCGCGCATTATTAGTGGGTATTGATGAATATTGGTATACAAGCCCATTAAAGGGCAGTAAACAAGATGTTAGAGATATGCGAAAATTTATCACAAAAGTATGGGGCTACAAACCCCATCAAATTCGTATTTTAACTGATAATCAGGCGACACAAAAAGCTATTCTGTCTACATTTGATAATTGGCTAATTAAAGGTACGAAACCCAAAGATCGTGTATTATTTTATTTTAGTGGACATGGATATTACGTTTGGGATAATAATGGTGATGAAAGTGATGGCTATGATGAAACTTTATGTCCTGTTGATACAAAAATAAGTGGTCGCACGATGATTCGTGATGATGAAATTGCTACTCGTTTGAAAAAACTACAGGGGCGCAAAGTTACAATGATTATTGATGCTTGTCATTCTGGCACTGTGACACGAAGCTTAGCCAACAGACAATCAGACCCAACTATAAAAGTGCCTATTTTTGGTTATCCTAAAAATTTTACACGAAGTTTTAAAGCAGAAGGGTTTATTTCTAGCCAAAAAGATATAGTGGCTTATAGTGCAGTTGCTCCTAACCAAGTGGCGTTGGTAGATACGGAACAGCCTTATCGTGGTGTATTTACCTCCAGATTTATCCGTGGTATCCAAAATAAACATGCTGATAATAATAAGGATGGGCAAGTGACTCATGCTGAGTTATTAGAGTATCTCCGCCATGAATCTCAAGCCTATTGCGACAGAAAACCGCGGCAATGTACAACTAAAAGACTTACGCCTCAATTAGAAGCAAAAGCAGAAATGTTAGCTGCAGATGTCCGTACGAGTAAAATCCCTCACAAGAATAATACCATTGCACAAGTTCACAGTGTGTTACATCATGATAATCAAGCTGATTTACAGATTAAAATATTGCCACGACGCAAGTTAGTTATAGGTCAAAGCATGAAGATACAAATACATAGTCAACATAAGGGCTATTTTTTCCTATTTGATATCAACAGTATAGGAGACTTAACACGTATTTTCCCTAATCAATATAGCACACAAGAAGGTAAAGATGGTTATATCAAAGCTTTACAAATTGTAACGATTCCAGATAAAAATTATGGGTTTGAGTTTATTGCAGATAAACCTTTGGGTAAGGGACTATTGGTAGCCTTGCTGGTAGAAGATAAGTTATCGGGAATACAAGATCTACTTCCAACAGTGTTTGAACAAATAAAAGCGAGAGATGCTCAAGAAGTTTTGCAAAAATTACGCCAACAACTTAATCAAACCCTGCCCGAAAGAAAAGGAACAGCAGTGATTAATCGTCCCATACATTGGTCCATAGCAATTATTCAATACGCAATTATCAAGAGTCAAGAACGTGGACTTCGGGGTGGTTTAGAGAGCCCTTATATTATCTTTGCGAAAAACTAAAATTCTTGATATGCTAAAATTCTGAATTAATTTTCTGGAGAATGTGATGCAAAATGCCTTAAAACCCATTTTTGGATTGTTATTATTCTTGTGGCTTATTGCAGGATGTGCTGCCCCCACACATAATCCTGATCCTTTTGAAAATATTAATCGCAGTATTTTTGCTTTTAATGATGGTATTGATAAAACTTTAATAAGACCCATAGCAAAGGGTTATCAAACCATTGTTCCAAGTCCTGTTACCACAGGGGTGAGCAATTTCTTTAGTAATCTTGGTGATATTGTCGTTATTGCTAATGATTTGTTACAATTTAA
>DAOVTJ010000053.1 GCA_030633165.1 Thiomargarita sp.
GCATTCACACACTTGAAATCCATTCATACCTGGCATCATCACATCTAACAATATAAGATCAGGCATGTATTCTTTGGCTTTTTGTAAACCTTCTAAACCATTTTTTGCGAAGGCCAGTTGATAACCCTCTGCTGTTAATAGTATATCCAGCCTCTCGCGGATATATTCATCATCATCAATAATCAATAAACGATTGTTATTACTCATTTTAAATTTACCTTATATGTCGGGTGGACTTTTTATTGTCCACCATCGATTCTTATGCTCCTTGATAAATACAGCCGCTAGTACATGTTTCCTCTATCTTAATTTTACATAATCCAGGTAACATCGGTTTTAAGCGTTGCCAAATCCATCGCGCCAAGTTTTCACTGGTTGGATTGTCCAATCCTTCAATCTCATTAAGATAATGATGATCTAATTGTTCATATAGCGGTGTAAAAGCCTTTTTAATGTCAGCAAAATCTATCACCCAACCAGTTTGCATCCCAACCTCTCCAGAAACATAAATAGTGATTTGAAATGAGTGTCCGTGCAAACGAGCACATTTATGCTGTTCTGGAACATGCGGTAACCGATGCGCCGCTTCAATGTTGAATTTTTTGTAAATTTCCATTTATTTTTTCTGCTGCGAATAAAATGCTTCACAAGCTTTGCTAAAGCGTTGTTCTAAAGAAGTAATTTTATCGCACTGTGTGATGCCGTTCAAATACCATGTTTGTTCTATTTTTTCAGCCTCTACTTGCGGAACTTGTGAATCTTTTTCACCACGGGTCATAGCAGCTGATAAACGCTTCACTTGATAAGCTAAGCGTGTTTCAGCAGCTTCTGGTGGAGAGTCTAGTCCTCCTAATATTTCCATGCGAATGCACAAGGTTTCTTTAGTTTTCAAAACGTCTGCATTGGGCAAAGTTGCAATACAGCTTTGTTGAAAACGCTGTGCTATCACCGCTTCGAGATCCGTATTTTCTAAGATTGGCAGTGCTGCCCAAGCACTTTGTTTATTAGAAATCCAATCGGGATCCTCCTGAGGATCTGCTAATTCTAATTCAACACAAAAATCTGCTTTGAGTTTCAGTTTATCCAACTGCTCGCGTCGCACGGTGGCTAATTGCCCTTGATATTGCTGTTCAACTTTCTGACAAGCTTTAATAAAGCGTTCTTCCACCATCCTTACTTTCTTTCGCATTGAACCCATCTGATTCAAGTCAATTTGAATCTGTTTCCAATTGTTTTTAAATTGTTGGAGTTGTTCAAGGGCAGTTTTGATAGCTTCACCTTTTGAAGTGGCGAGGGTTTCAACTTGTTCACATAAGGCGATTTTCGCCTTAAAAAAGCTTTGAAATTCCTTTTTCTGTGTTTCTTGTTGCTGTTTACGGTGGTCAAAAATCACATCACAGGTACTCCGAAATGTTTTCCAAAAATCATGCTCAACATGGCGAATACCAGGCACAGTGACTTTCCATTGTGCTTGCATTTTTTTGACTGACTCAATGGTTTCATTGATTTGGTTTTCAATAAGTTTTGGATCCTTATGATTTTTGATGAATTTAAAAAGAGCATTTCCCATGGCTTCAACTTCACCCATCAAATGTACCCTAGAGCGACAGTTTGTATGACGCTCCACATCCAATTGATTTTCCAATTCCAGTATTGCAGATTGAAAACGTCGTTGTATGCCTTTTCTAAGTTTTCTATCTGTGGTACCAATGTTTCTCCATGTTTTATCCGTTTCACGAACAAACTGATAAACCTCTTTCCAATTAGGATTTTCCCATTCTGTTTCTTTCGCAAATGTTTCTAGACGTTCACATAATGCTTCTTTTTCTGAAAAATTTCTTTGCCGTTCATTGGATTTGATATAAAAATGAGTGCGGCATGGGGCATAAGCATTCTGGCAAGCATCATTAAAACGTTCCCAAAGTTCTTGTGAATGTCCTTGAGAAGCGAGTTCTTTCCAAGTCGTTTGTGCCTGTCGGATCATTTTTGCAGCTGCTTCTGGATTATCAGAAGCTTGTTGTGATAAATATTCCATTTGTAAACATAAATGTTCTCGATAACGTTGATAAGCAGCATGGCAGACTTTATTAAAGCGTTCCCATATTTTCCGTGAATATCCACTTGTACCAAGTTGCTTCCAAGCAGTTTGTGCTTCTTCAATCAGACGGAGAAGTGTTGCAGGATTATCATCTTCAGTTTCCAGCAAGTTTTCTACTTGTTCACACAATTTATCACGTTCAAGTTTATTCCCCCAACGTTGCCAACCTTGTAATTCATGAATTTTTGCATGACATGTTTGTAAACGCTGTTCCAATGGTTTCTTTTGAACTATTGATAATCCAATAATTTTTAACAGGCTTCGGGTTTTTTGTTCTAAAGTGATTGCCGTTTTCAATTTCCCTTGTTCTAACGCATCTTCCATGTTATTCAAGAGTTGTGTGAGTTCGGGTATCGCTTGTATACTTTGTTTTTCTTGCTCTTGTAAGCGATTTTTTAAGGCTTTCAAGCTGTTGTCAAACCGCTTGTTTAATTCTTTAAATAGAGAGGAGGATTGCAACACTTCTTGCCAACGTGCTTGTATCTTTTTCAAATGCTCTTCTTTAAGACTAACATTCTGTAAAGTTTCAGCTTGGATACAGATGGCTTCAAGTTTCTTTTCTAAAGCATGAGATGCTTGTAAGCGTGCTTGTTGATTTTGGATTGATTGATAGGTGGTTTGCCATTGTTGTTCTTCTTCAGGCGCTTCAACCTTTGGACTTTCTACCCAACGACTTTGCAAGGTTTTGAAACGTTGGTTAAATTCGGTCTCTTCTTCACCTGTAAGAGTTTGATATTTTTTAAAATCTATCAACAAGCTTTCCATTTGTTCACATAATTCTTTTTTTGCGGCACGTAGTGGTAGCAAAGCTTGTTCGTGTTCTTGTGCCGTTTGAAGTGCTTGTTGATAATTTTTAAGGGCTACCATAACAGTTTGCTGTATTTTAGTAAAACTGTTTTGACATGGCGTACTGACAAATGGAGATATTTCTGGCCAACGTCCTTGCAAACGTTTAAATTCAGTATTTTCTTGTTTAAAAGCTTTCAAGTTGTTGATGGGCATAGAACTCAGTCGTTGTTCTAAAGTTTCTAACTTAGCACAAATATCTTCACATTCCGTTTGGATACGCGCTGGGCGTTCTATTTGTTCAATTACCTCTTTCAGTTTCTCTCGAGCTCGCCGACTCAGCCGTTTATCACTATTGCGAACAGCTTTTACCACCCGTTCTAGAGTCGTTTTTTGGCTTAGTTTCTCAAGAGTGTGCAGACGTATTTCACTGATGGGGTCATTAATAGCAATATCGCCCAACACCTCTTCCTGTTCAATTTTCTCAATGGCTGCCTTTCGTAAATCAACATTTTGTTCATGCATAGCCACATACGCAATTCGCTTAGCATCGCTGGTATTATTGAGCCAACTTAAACGGCTTTCTAAGCTTAGACTATCCTTGGTTTGACCACAAAGCAATTGTTTAAAACGTTGGTCAGCGATTTCTCGCATGTTGCTATCGGTATCATGTTGTGCAATTGTGTCTAGTACCTTTAAGTCATTTATTTTTAAAACTGCCGTTTTTCGTACCTCGACTGCATCATCGTTTTGAGCTAAATCATTTAAAATGTTGGGTTCGTCTATTTCTTCAATCGCTGATTGACGAACATCAGAATGGGGATGTTGCCATTTTGGCTTGCTAAATTTTGAAAAAATCATAATGTCTCAGTGAGTTGATAGAGTTTAGTAAATCTGTTAGCCGTATTATTATTAATAATAATAGCACTTTCACAAACAAGCTTGCTCAATTATCAATGAAAAATTTATTCATACTATTAATTGTACTTTCTCATCCTGCTTTAGCTATCAATATCAATACAGCCACTGTTGATGAATTGGCAGCTGAATTATCAGGTGTAGGTCCTATCACCGCACAACGTATTGTAGAATACCGTGAAAAAATAGGCGGGTTCATATCAATTGAGCAATTGATGGAAATTAAAGGTATTGGACCAAAAAAATTAGCACGTAATAAGAATAAAATATCTCTTATTAACAAAGGGGAAGGTAAAGTGCAACAGAAAGTGAGTTCCGTCACAAAGATAGATTTATCCCCTAAACTTGAAAAACCACCCCGTAAAGTGCACAATATATTATGGGATGTCTTAATAATTATTCCATTGTTTATTATTTGCCTATCTATTTTTGTCAAAGCGTGGTTGCGAAATGGTAAAAAGGATCAAGCCGTACCAAGAAAGCATTTGCTTAGTACAATTTTTGTTTGTGCTAGATGTGCTAAAGTGGGCGAATTTAAAAATATCCGCTATGAAGGACATTTAAGCAATCAGTACGTTGACGGTGATTTGCCGCCAGGTTGGTCATCTATTCCAAATTACTTAGGTACAGTATGTGATTATTGTTTTGATTGTTCAGAAAACGTAGATAATTTGATCTTGCCACAGCCTCAAAAATTTCTTCATTCTTAAACTTTATTAGGAAAATCATGATGATCAAGCGTTATAGAGGATTCGTTTTTGTTTTATTTCTTACTTTTTCGCTCGGTGCATCAGCCGAGAATTCTGTTTGGTACAGCACAGGTGCTGATGGTAATTTGCAAATTCATTTGTATTTTTTCTGGTCAAAATCTTGTCCACATTGTCATCACGCATTACCTTTGTTACCTAAATTGGAAAAAAGTTATCCGTGGTTAAAAATACATAAATTGGAAATTGGTAGTCAACGTAATGTGACCTTATATCTCAGAATGGCTGCAACACTTGGTCAACGACCTCAAAGCGTTCCTGGTTTTTTGTTTTGTGAAAAAATGATGCTTGGTTATGGCATGGAAGAAACAACAGGAGCTGAAATAAAACAACAATTAGAGGTTTGTTATCAACAACACGCTCTTAATAAGTAACATTTTTGAGCTAAAAAGCAATGAAAACATTAAGAGATTATCCCATTCAAGAACTGAAGTTAATTTATCAGTTACTACATGCCAATGTCAAGTTGTTAGATTCAAAATATCTACAAGATTTACAACAGCATTTGCTCCAACAAGCTGAAATTTCAGGCGTTGATATTTCTCAACGCACAAGCTGGGCTAATTGGTTAAATTTTTCTGAAAATTGAATATGTCTCATCCCTATTGGATTCCTGAACATGCTAGTCCTGATGATTTTCCACCTTTAGAAGAAGCTTTAATAAGTCCCAATGGATTATTGGCTATTGGGGGAGATTTAACCTCAAAACGTATTATCACAGCTTACCGTTTAGGAATTTTTCCTTGGTATAGTAATGATGAGCCCATTTTATGGTGGTCTCCTGAACCGCGCATGGTATTATTTCCTTTTGATTTAAAAGTATCACGTAGTTTACGTAAAACTATTCGCAAAGGTACATTTACTGTCACAATGGATCAAAATTTTCAAAATGTGATTAAAGCTTGTGCTGCTCCTCGTCGCGATCAAAATGGTACTTGGATTACTGATGATATGCAAAATGCCTATAATCAATTACATGAGAAGGGTTTTGCTCATTCTGTTGAATCTTGGTATGAAGGGCGTTTAGTTGGGGGGTTGTATGGTATTGCTTTGGGTCATGTTTTTTTTGGGGAATCTATGTTTAGCCTGATGAGCGATGCTTCTAAAGTTGCTTTTGCACATCTAGTATGGCATCTGCAAGCTTGGGGCTATGAATTGATTGATTGTCAGGTGGAAACTCCACATTTGCACAGTTTGGGTGCTGAGAATATTTTGCGCCATGAGTTTCGTAGCTTATTAGATCGTTTATGTGAAGTGCCTGAACATCGGAAATGGTTGTTTGATCCTGCCATAATTGATATTTAAACCCTGGCTCAAGCATTTAAACTTGAGCCTCAAAGTCTATTTTTAAGATAAAGTGGCTTTAACACCAGGTGGCACACCTTTTCGATAAGGATTTAAGGTAAAAACTTCTTTTAGTGCTTTCCCTAAATTTTTAAATAACAATTGCCAGCCTTCTTCAATCAATTCATCAATATGGATAATGATGCTACAGGATAAACCGCCTGCGAGTCCATCCAGAAAATCATCCAAATCTTCAGAACGTAACTTTTCAATATTATGTCCAATAAGAAAATCTTGCCTGAGTTGATCCATAGATATCTTAAAAGGCACAAATTTCCAAAATTTTCTTCCCTCTACACTGATACCGACGCGAATGGCTTGATTTTGCCATTCTTGCACAGTAGAAAGACTACTACCTGCCCCATTTACTCCCCATTCTAGCATTCGCAAAGTCAAAATTTCTCGGAAGGCTCTACCCAAAACTAAGGCTGTATCTTCTAAAACAACATGACTAGAACTTAGAACGGTGGCATTAAACTCAACTTGTATTGTAAACCCTGCTTCTTCTGCAAGCATTTCTAATAAATGGTGAAATCCAGTCACATCAATTGTCGGCGCGACATTAAAAATAAAAGCATTTGGGCGTTTTTTTGAAAAATCAACTGAAACTGCAACATGACTTTCGGCGGTTCCCCGATAAACTTTACTATAATATAAAGATTTAGCAAGTACGCTGATTTCACATTGAGATACGTTTTCTTCTATTTCTTCTTTAAATGGCAAAGCCAGTGGATGTTTAGGCGTAAAAATTTTATTAAGCGCAATGCCAATTGATCTAAAGATACCTTCCCACGTATGATGAGGATCTTCGACACTGCACACCTTGATAAATATTTTCGCACCCACTCCTTGTGCTAAGCCTTGTGCGAGTTCAATTAAAGGCGTTCCAGAAGAAAGTTGCTCACAACGCAATGACAAAAACCAGTCTAAATCCAAATTTTTTATACTTTTTAAACGCAATTCTGGTGTATCAGATATCTTAATAAATACTTCTGCGCTACCATCATCAATCATCCCCAATGCCACTGCTGACTTGTGGTGATTTTGAAAAGCACTAATTTTTTGACCAAGGATTTGACCCAAAGTCCACCAATCATTATTATGCCAATTAAAATCAATTTCCATCCCCAATCGCCACGCAATATGCTCAATCGCATGACTAATGAATTCATTAGGCGTAATTATTGTTTTATTTCTGACATCTCCAAATTTTAATGACAATGAATTGACTTCAAAAGCGGTGTAAACATGTTGTGCCTCTTGTTCAAGTTCTTCAAAATTAGCACTCCCTGTTGCGACGCCAATGGTATAACATTTAGCATTATTACCCGCTTCAAGCCCTACTAAAGAGTCTTCAATGACGACACATTTTTCAGGTTCAACATTAAGTAAACGAGTTGCAAGCAAATAAGTATCTGGTGCTGGTTTTTTCGCCACTTTTTCAATGTCATTACCCACAATCTCATCAAAATAATCAATAATAGCACAACGAGTTAATATATCTTTCACATCAACAGTTGGATTATTAGAGACTACTGCCATTTTTAATGACATTGAACGGGCTGCTTGAAGAATTTGCAAGATTCCAGGATTCAATTCAAAAATACATGTATGCCTTGCATCATGAAAATCCTCTAAAATTTTAGAATAAGGCTTCATGACATCGGGAATTTGATAAGTTTTCCCGACAAAAGTAAGAATTATTTCCCAAAATTTGACTGCATCATAAGCAAATAATGAACGAATAAAATGTTTTGACACGCTGACATGATTGCCAAAATGTTGTGCTAGAAATTGATTACAAACAATTAAGTCTAAGCTGAGAGAATCTATTAATACACCATCCATATCCCAAAGAATAGCTTGCGTATTTACTGGGATCCAAAGATGTTCCGCGATCAGTGTTTTTTGTGTTATTAATGCTTGTAAAAATTTCTGATTTTCCTCTGGTGTCCCTACTGTGACTTGTAGACAATTTTCTAATAAAGGATGTCTACCATGTAGACATTTTATCAAAATACCCCGTTTTTTCAATGTATTAAAAACATTTTTGGCTGCAGCTATGCGAAATAGGATAAAATTTGCTTGGCTAGGCCAAGCTTGTACATGATCCAAAGCATTGAGTTGTTCTAATAAATGTGCCCTTTCCGCTCTAATCTGTTGAGTTTGTTTTTTAAACACCTCATAGTGTTGCAAAGCAAAGGTGGCAGTCACTTGGGTTAGAGTATTAATATTATAAGGTTGACGTACTTTATTAATTTGTTCTATCCAATCAGATGGACCTGCTAACATGCCTAAACGTAAGCCTGCTAAACCCAACTTAGAAACAGTCCGCATTACTAATAAATTAGGATATTGACTTAAATGCGGCATAAAAGTTTTATCGACAAAAGGCGCATAAGCTTCATCAACCACAACAACACCTGGCGTGGCTTCTATAATGGTTTTGATATCTTGGCTGGCAAAGGTATTACCTGTTGGATTATTTGGACAAGCCAAAAAAACTAGGGCAGGTTGATATTTTTTAATCGCCTCTTGCATCGCATGCATATCTAAACTAAAATCATCAGCTTGCAAAGAAACACCGATATATTGCATTCCTGCAATCTGTGCCAATTGGCGATACATAATAAAACTGGGTTCTGGGATAAGTAATACTCGTCCAGCACAATTTAGGCTTAAAATCAGCATTTGTATCAATTCATCAGAGCCATTGCCGAGAATAACATCCATTGTGTCTGGGACTTGCATGATAGCACGTAATTGTTGTGTGACTTCACGTGCTGCACCATCAGGATAACGATTTAGAGGAACAGTACGTAAGACATTTAACCATTCCTCAACCAGTGCACTGTCCCATTGATAAGGATTTTCCATTGCATCAAGTTTTATGGCATTTCCTGGTTTTGGGACGGGATAGGCAGAGAGTTGTTGAATTTCAGGACGTATCCAATCTGTTACGGTGTGATTTTTTGTCATAATTTACTTCAAACGATTTCCTTTCATTGTCAACCACCACCCTAAAGCATGTAAATCATCATGTTTTTCTTTTAAGATATTGAGTTGTGTTTTTGTTGGCAAAGGTTCCGCTTTAAGTTGCGGTTGAAATTTTGCGATAAAGTGTTTAGTGATCGCGGTGTTATGCCCAAACCCTGCTGTTTTATCATTATAAAGGGCTTCAAACATAAAATAATATAGTTTGAATTAAAAATTCTTGGATGTACTGTTGCCATCTATTTTTTTGTCTTTTAAGGTGAGCAACATGTTGCCCACCAAGCATATAATTACATTTTGAAGAAATTATGCCAAATTATTTAAAACATTCAAGAATACGAGCACCAATATCAGTCGGTGAATGGGCTAATGTGACACCTGCCGCTTCTAAAGCAGCAAATTTATCTGCTGCCGTACCCTTACCACCGCTAATAATCGCACCAGCATGTCCCATACGCTTACCAGGAGGGGCGGTGACACCGGCAATATAAGCAACAACAGGTTTAGTGACAGAAGCTTTAATATACTCTGCTGCTATCTCCTCATCTGTTCCACCAATTTCACCGACCATAACGATGCCTTCAGTTTTTGGATCTTGTTGGAATAGTTCTAAACAATCCACAAAACTCATGCCATGAATCGGATCACCACCTATCCCAATGCACGTACTTTGTCCTAAACCATTCCGTGTCGTTTGTGCCACTGCCTCATAAGTCAAGGTGCCAGAGCGTGAGATGATGCCAATTTTTCCTGGTTGATGTATCTTTCCAGGCATGATACCAATTTTACAGGCACCAGGTGTAATAATACCAGGGCAATTTGGACCAATTAAACGCACGTGCGGATGATGATTAGTCAAAGCAGCTTTAATTTTAAGCATATCCAATACTGGGATACCTTCTGTGATACATGCGATGGTTTTTATGCCCCCATCAGCGGCTTCTAATATTGCATCTGCTGCAAATGCTGCAGGTACATAAATCATGGTTGCTGTCGCACCTGTCGCATCTACCGCATCACGTACCGTATTAAAAACGGGTAAATCCAAATGAGTTTGTCCAGCACGTCCAGGGGTGACACCGCCTACTATTTTTGTGCCATAAGCCAAGCATTGTTCTGAATGAAATGTCCCTTGTTTTCCTGTAAAACCTTGACATATCACTTTTGTGTCTGCATCAACTAAAACGCTCATGTTATTCTCCTTTTACCAGCTTGACTACTTTTTGAGCAGCCTCATCCAAATCATCGGCTGGGATGACAGACAAACCACTTTCTTGTAATAAAGCTTTGCCCTTATCAACGTGCGTCCCTTCTAAACGGACAACAATGGGGATTTTAGTACCTGTTTCTTTGATCGCATGAATCACGCCTTCTGCAATCAAATCACATCTAACAATTCCTCCAAAGATATTGACCAAAATAGCTTTGACTTTAGAATCGGATAAAATTATTTTAAAAGCTTCTGTCACTCTATCCGCAGTCGTACCACCGCCCACATCCAAGAAATTTGCTGGTTTTCCACCATGTCTATCTACGACATCCATCGTTGCCATAGCTAAACCAGCACCATTGACCATGCAAGCAATATCGCCATCTAGGGCAATATAGTTGAGTTCAAACTGACGTGCCTTATGTTCTTTCTCATCTTCTTGCGTGGCATCGTGTAAAGTTGCTAATTCCTCATGCCGATAAAGGGCATTATCATCAATATTAATTTTAGCATCCAATGCCATCAAATCACCTTGATCTGTTATAATCAAGGGATTAATTTCAAGAAGACTAAGATCTTTGTCTTGAAACAAACGATATAAACCAGATAATATTGTCGTCAACTGTTTACGTTGTTTGGCGTCTAAGCCTAAAGCAAAAGCAATCTCACGACATTGATAGGCACTTATACCCACTAAAGGATCAATGGTACAATTAATGATTTGTTCAGGTGTTTTGGCAGCGACTTCTTCGATATCCATCCCACCCGCACGAGAGGCAATCACAGCAATACGCTCTGATGCACGATCAACGACAAAGCTCAAATAAAGCTCGTTTTTGATTGCTGTGGTATTTTCAATAAGGACACAATGTATTGGCTGTCCGCCTGCACCAGTTTGGTGTGTCACTAATTGTGTGCCGATTAAACGGTGACTAATATCCATCACCTCATCTAAATTGGTGGCGCGTTTAACACCGCCAGCTTTACCACGTCCGCCTGCATGGACTTGTGCTTTGACCATCCAACTATCACCACCCAAGATTTGGGCATGTTGTTTGGCTTCTTCAGCATTCCAAGCAGGATGTCCTGTTGGCACCGGGATGCCATAGTTTGCAAATAGTTGTTTTGCTTGATATTCGTGTATGTTCATTCGTTATCCTAAAGAATGTTAATATATAACTGTCTTTCCCACACATGTTAAAAAAAATGATGGGATAGGTGATTCTATCATTGCTATATTGAAAATAACATCAATTTTTTATACTATTATAAAAATTTGTATCAGATCTTGCTTATGTGAAAATGTACAAGAACTTAATATTAAGGAGCATTGGTTATGGCTATTGCTGATCGCGTTAAAACTCAATTCGTTCAATTTATTATGCTTCGGGTTTATGATGATCAATACATAGATCGTGCTGAAGAAAAAGAAATCCTGGAAGAGGGAATAAAAAGGGGAGTAAGTGTAGATGAAGGATTAGCTATCATTCGACAAGTGGCTGCTGAAAAAGGTTTTGTGATTGAAAGAGTAGCAGAAGAAAGCGCTAAGAAAATTCTTCGTCAATTTGCGATGAATGATGGTGTTATTGATCAAAAGGAATTTGATGATGCATTTGCCCTATTCAAAGACGCTTCTAAAGGAAAAATACATGATCTGGATTTAAAAAAGCGTTTAAAACAGATGATGTTGGATAATGGTTGGAATGCTAAGGAAGGCGGTTTTTTTTCCACAAATAAGTGGTTTTCGTCAATATGAAAACCTTGTGACAGTTAAGGAGTTAAAACTATGACAGCTGCAGAACAATTACAAAGTCAGTTCATTGAATATATAACGCTTCAAGCGTATGATGATCAATATATTGATCGTCAAGAAGAAAAGGAAATCCTTCAGGTTGGTGTCAAAAATGGCATAAGTGTAGAAGACAGTTTAGTACTCATTGCTCAAGTGGCTTCACAAAAGGGATGGGTTCTTGAAAGAACGGCAGAGGAACGTGCGTACAAATTTCTTATGCATGCGGCTTCTGATGGGAAAATTGATCAAAAAGAGTTTGATGATGCTAGCGCACTTCTTGATGCAGCTTGTAAAGGAAAATTACCGCAGCGTGAGATCAAACAACGCTTAAAGCAGATGATGATTGATAATGCTTGGAAAGCAAAAGAAGGTGGCTTATTTGGATCAAAGTGGTATACTGCGATATAGTATGTGGGTATTAATAATTATTTGATATGTTTTTTTTTAAGGAGCTTCAACTATGGCAATTTCAGATGCCGTCAAAAAGCAGTTCATTGATTACATCATGCTTCAAGTCTTTGATGATCAATATATTGATCGTCAAGAGGAGAAAAAAATTCTTACTGAGGGAGTTAAAAAGGGAATTGGCATAGAAGAAGGACTTGCCATTATGCGACAATTAGTTTCAGACAAAGGATTAGCTCTTGAACGAGATGCCGAAGAACGCGCTAAGGAGATGCTAGACACTTTTTCTCGAAATGATGGAAAGGTTGATAAAAAAGAGTTTTTAGATACACTTTCTCTTTTCAAAACTCATAGCAAGGGTAAGATTCCAGAACCTGAGATGAAAAGACGTCTTAAAAAAATGATGGAAGAGAATGGTTGGGTAGCCAAAGA
>DAOVTJ010000068.1 GCA_030633165.1 Thiomargarita sp.
CACGATTAGGATCATTAACAATTCCACTCCTTTTGTCCGTTTTAACCTTATACTGATCAATAATCCAATCAAGTGCGGAGCGATTGCCTAATTTATACTCAAAAACCTCTTTAGGAATACCTTCTAAGGTAAGAAAATCATTATAAATGATCTTTTTATTGTCCTTAGAAAGCTTCATTTTATCCACTTTTAAAGAAAAGGGTATATCTTGATTTTCGATGTTTTTTAGAGGATACGGTGCTTTGTCTTCATAATTCAAATGTAAATCTGCTAATTTTTGACCAGCTTTTGAATATTGCCAAAAATCAGGAACCATGGGTAACCGAGGCAATTCTCTTTTGAGATTTAAGGCATATTTGGTGCGATAATGCGGTTGGTGTAATATGGCGTATATGGCATAAAATATGTCTATTTTGGTGATTTTTTTGTCATTATAGTGTGTTTTATAGTGATTTAGAGCCCAATTTGTGATGTTTTCTGTGCGAGAACCATCTTCGGTGTATGTGTAGAATGGGAAGCATTGAGTTGGACGACCACCAACATTTAAATCTGGGATGCAGTTTGTAATTTGGACAACAAAAGGAAGTTGAGAATAATTAGTGCAACATATCACCATATTCTCTTTCTCTGTTTCTGGTGTGGGGAAGATGGATGGAATTCTATATATTGCTTCATTCATCACCCTATCAAAAAATAGATTAGAACAGGAAAATGGACGATACAGTGAATTTCTAATCTTCTCGCTTGAAAATATTGCTTGCCTACCAGCCTTCAAATGTTTTTTTAATCCAAGAGACCAACTAAGTTTTTTGTCATCATACATAACAAAATCGTCAATCTTGCCTTCTTTGTCCTCTCGTGTTATCCATTTTTCAACTTGATTATTATACGTATCAATACAACGTTGCATGTTATCAACAAGCACATCTTCATTGAAATTATATACCCAAGCATCACGACTAGTTGCTACACCTCTGCAATATGTCTTAAATACAACCCCTGCGACATCACCTTTTACCTTTTTACCCTCCTTAGTCCCCAAAGGCAAATAGTCATCAAATTCGGCATGCAAGCCTTCTGTTAGCCATGTTTGTTTCTTGTCTGGTGTAATTATTTTAGAATCTAACTTTGAATAAGCAGCAGCTTGTTTAATTAGTTCAAATTTGTCTTGACGTGTTGATTTCCAATCAACTGTACTATAGAAAATCTCACATTTGTCTGTATTTTTCTGTTTTAGAAAAAAAGTGATAGAAATACCGACCATGGCTGCCATACCAAATACAGTATGTTTTTCACCGATAGGAATACCTTCACGCATCGAATCTTTTCTAACATTACCCTTTAAATCAAGAATATAAATCTTAGAAAAATCCTGTTCAAGATGCTTACGCATGCCATCAAACGAGATGCCATCTAAGAAGCTATTATTAGTCACCAGAGCAACGATTCCTTCATCTTCTATTCTATCAGAAGCCCATCGAATTGCCTTCACATAAGGATCGGATAATGCAATCTTATTCGTTGCTTTAGAGTCACTGGCATATGTCTCCTTAACACGTCCATCAATCGTGTCATACTTCCGATTCTTATTATTATCGTTTTCATTAGCTTGTTTTGCATTGTAGGGTGGATTGCCTATTATCACAGTAAAATCAGTGGCTTGCTGGATTTTTACACGTTCGCTATTCTCTTTTACGAATTCTTCAATTTCAATTTGTTTAGCTTCTGCTAATTCAAAGGTGTCTGCTAGGCAAATACCTTTATACGCCTGATATTGTCCGATTAATTCAACATATTCGTGTTCTATGTTCATGCTGGCGATGTAATATGGCAAGAGCATCACTTCATTACATCGCAATTCTTCTTTGAATTTGTGTCTTAATCCCATTTTGCCTTGAGAGGCTATCTCTCGCATTAATCTCACAATGAAATTACCAGTGCCAACAAATGGATCTAAAAAGTTGATACCTTCACTAGACAACGTTTTACCAAATTCTTTGCATAATATTTCATCCACCGACTTTATCATGAATTCTACAATCGGTTGCGGTGTGTACACAATACCATGTGTATCGGCTATGGCTACTGAAAAACCTTGAAAGAATTTCTCATAAACCGAATTTAAGAAATGTTGTTTATGACTATATTCATGAATGGTGCTTGCCACGTCCTCTAACGCCTGGTAAAAATACCTTAAATCTTCAAAGAAGGCGTCACGATTGAATGAGTGAGCTGTGAGAGCATCTATGACAATTTCGATCTCTTTGGCAATAATATTACGTTTGGCGAAATCAGGATTATTGAAGATTTTGCGAAATATCCGTTCTGTCAACAAATGTTGAATTAACATTTCTTCAATAGCTGCGTCAGACAGGTTCGGATTGATAGACAGCCTACATTGCTCTGAAAAGTGCTTTAAAGCCGCTTTGAAGGCATCGTCGGTGCTATTTCTTATCAAATTTAACAGTTTTTCAGCTAATTTAGGCACTTTTAGCTTAAATTCATCGGCTGCAAGGTACCAACGTTCGTATTCTGGACGTTGAAAATTGAAGAATTTATCGAGTATTTTGACCAAATTATCTACTGATGACAAATCGACATCTAATACCTGTGAACCATTCTGAAACAAAATTGCACGATCTGGCGTTTGAAAAATGATATTATCAGAAGGATAATTATCTTTATATAATTTCTTTTGGACTTCTTTAGGTAAATTATCTTTTGAATCTTTCGCTTCCCAATAACCACGTGGTAAGTTAGCATTATCGAATAGGACACCGTCTAATCTGATGGTCTTTTTTCCACGTTTCAGGCTATTTTCTTGCGTTAATGTCCACTGAGACTGTTTAGCGACACCTTCTAGCACGTGCTGGAATGCAATCTTCACCGTACCCTCGTGTTCTAAGGCTAAACGGTCGAATTTCTTGAGTTCTGTATAATAAGCGGTGATGTGTTTTTGTTTGGATGTGATTTTGAACATATTTATATTTTTAATTTAAAGTTGTGGGTATTTTAGCATGGCCTGGGTAATTTGGTTTGGGGATGGTGGGCAAGATAAACCCTTGCCCACCCTACAATGCCAATTTTAAATTTAATTATAGTGTGTGTAAGCGTTTGTCATTAACTGGGAAAAGATGAAATATTTCACCCGCTTGCCCACCATTTCTTGAAAGATTTTGAAATGAAGAGATACAAATTATATTTTGGGAATGGTGGGCAAGATAAACCCTTGCCCACCCTACAATGCCATTTTTAAATTTAATTGTAGGGTGGGTAAGCGGGCGTCTGAGCTTGGAAAAGATGAGATATTTCACCCCACTTGTTTTACTCTGGAAACTAATAGTGGAATTCCTGGATACTGCACTCCGTCATAAATTGAACTTTTTTAAAAGACTGAAATATTAATAAGTGAATCCAGTTCTTTTTTGTCATGTTTTGACAATCAGTAATATTTAGAGCACTTATCAAAATAATCATAAGAGCTAAATTTGTGAAGGACTATAGTATAATATAAAAAATTGGTCTGTTTATCAATTCATTTGCAAAGCACTATAGATACTCCGCCAAAATATAGTGTAATAATTTAAAGAAATTATCATATGTTATTAACAATAACCTTATTAGCAACAACAGCGGCTATATATAGCAAAGTAAAAATTTATGACAAGAACAAAGCTACAAGTTATTCAACTTCCAATGAGAAGAAACAGCTTTCTTCAGTGATGTCATTGAGTGTATGCAAAGAAAGTGGGAGCGATATCCAGAAAGAGATTAATCAAGATTTAGCCATTTCGCTAAGTTCATTAGGGTTAACGATAGTAGGGAAGTATTATTTACCATTAAATATTCTTAGCTTACCAGGTCTAGTCTATGTTTTTATCCCTTGGTTCAAAGATGGTTACGACTCATTCGTTAAAGAACGCCGAGTTAAGATGGTTACAATTGATATGTTTTTCATAAGTGGACTTCTCGCAGCACAGCTTTTCTTTCCTGCAGCTTTGGTGGCAGTTGGTCTTTCTTTAAGTAAGAAACTATTGTTCAAAGCCGAAGATCATGCCCAAAAGAGATTGGTTGATGTTTTTTCAGGGATTCCGCGTTCTGTATGGCTCATAAAAGACAAAATTGAAATTGAAATTCCATTTGAAAATTTGAAAATTAATGATTTAGTCGCTGTACACGCAGGAGAAATAGTCCCAATAGATGGCATGATTACTAAAGGACATGCTCAGTTAGATCAGCATATTCTAACTGGAGAATCTCAACCTGTGGAAAAAGGACCTGGTGATCAAGTCTTTGCTTTAACTATTGTTCTATCAGGGAAAATTTCTATAAAGGTCGACAAAACTGGGCAAGATACCGTGGCTGCTCAAATAGGAGATATCCTAAACAGTGCCGCCGATTTTAGGCAGACTGTGCAATGGAAGTGGATGGAATTCATTGATAAAACAGCATTGCCAACATTAGCAGTTGGTTTACTTACTTTACCAGTTGTTGGTTTCACTAGGGCATTGGGGATAGTATTTTCTTTTGGTTTTGGGTATGCTATGAGAATTATCGCCCCGATTACTTTACTAACCCATCTTAACTTAGCCTCTAAAAACAGCATTTTTATTAAAGATGGACGTGCTTTGGAACTGTTGAACCAGGTAGATACAATTGTATTTGATAAAACTGGCACACTTACACAAGAACAACCTACACTTTCAAAAATATATTTCTTGAATGGCTATTCTGAAAATGAAATATTGACTTATGCAGCTACCGCCGAATACAAACAAAAACACCCGATTGCCAAAACTATACTAGAGACCGCAAAACAGCGTGGCTTAATTTTGTCAGAAATAGAAGAAGCCAAATATGAAATTGGCTATGGTATCAGCGTAACTATTGGGCAAAAATTGATTAAGGTGGGCAGCACAAAATTTATGGAACTTTCTGGAATAACCATTCCGATAAAAATAAGAGAAATACAAGATGCTAGCCACGAACTAGGCCATTCACTTATCTGTGTGGCTATTAACGAACAAATTAGTGGTGCAATAGAACTAAAACCCACAATTCGTCCTGAAGCTAAAAAGATCATTAGTGGCCTGAAAAAACGTGGAATGTCCATATACATCCTTTCGGGTGATCATCAAAAACCAACCAAAAAATTGGCCGAAGAACTAGGCATAGAGTATTACTTTGCCGAAACATTACCCGAAAACAAAGCGATTCACATTGAACAATTACAAAAAGAAGGCAAATGTGTCTGTTTTGTGGGAGATGGTATCAATGACTCCATTGCTCTAAAGAAAGCTAATCTTTCTATCTCTTTACATGGCGCTTCCACAATTGCCACCGACACTGCTCAAATTATCTTGATGGATGAAAGCCTAAATGAACTCCTCCAACTGTTTGACATAGGTAAACAATTTCAGGTAAAAATGAAGAACGGTTTTTGGATCACATTTACGTTAAATATGACAGCAGCTGGTGGTATCCTCTTCCTCCATTTTGGGCTTATGACTTCAATCGTCTTGTACTATACGAGTATGACTATTGGTACAGGAAATGCGATGTTACCATTACTACAGAAAAAATGATTTGGTAATGGAACCTACTGAAAACGCGTTAGTTTTCACATGATTTTTCTGAGTTTATAATTTTTACGGTTATTGCCATTTTACGGGTAAGTCACACTGTTTATGAAAATAATAATTACAGACAAAATCTTCTTAGAAGAAAATCACGTTCAACAATTGAAGCAATTTGGCGAACTTATTGTATATGAAGATTTACCTAACACTGAAAAAATGCTGATAAAGCGGCTCGAAAATGCTGATATTGCTATAGTTGGATTTTGTAAAATCCCAGCTAGTGTGATAAATTTGCTTATGAAGCTCAACATGAGCGAACTTTTTTAAACTACAAGAATGGTAATGATATGAAAACCAAAACTTTGAATTTGCTTCGTTGCATCCATCATCTTCCTGGTACTGAGTCTTGTGATAGTGAATTAAAACAAATAAATGAATTCACCCTAGTTTGTAGAGAGTGCGGTGCAGAGTACTCAATCAAAGATTATATTCCCCATCTCATTCACAGTAAGATTTCTGAAAATCGTTATCAAAAGGAGGAAATGATTAAGGTTTATTATGAAATGCACTTTGCTCCTTACATTATTGTGAATGAGAAAGATCAAGAACATTTTTCCTATCCTCAATCTGAAATTGTTGCTGGTTCTTTTGAAAAAGATTTCTATCAAAGTGTAACTCAATTAATGAGTAACCGAAATCGGACTGAATCTTTTTACCAATGTCTACTTGAATTGATTCGTCAAGAAAGACTGGTCACACCCAATACTACAGTTTTAGATATTGGTTGCGGAGTTGGTCGTATGACTCTTGAAATGGCCCGTTTTGATGAAGTTGACTACGTCATTGGCTTAGATAGTAGTGCTCTTATGATTGAAGAAGCTACAAAGATAGCTAATTCACAACAGAGTCACACTCCTATTAAAGTTAATTTCGTAAGTGGAAAAACAACGACTGCTAAAATAAAATTAGATTGGACAGTTGATAACTGTGATTTTATAGTAGGCGATGCACAACAACTTGCTTTACAAGAAAGTGCATTTGATCTAGTCTTGTGCTTAAATGTAATTGATCGAGTTTTAAAACCAATTAAAGTTATTGAGCAGATATTTCGTGTTCTCAAAAGTGGTGGATATTTAGTTATCGTGGATCCTTATGATTGGGAACGTAGCCCTATATTACAACACGAACATTGTATTACTGACATGTCAGAATTTTTTAACTCTAACAAATGGCAAAAAATACAAGAATTGGATGATATACCTTTTGCGCTAAGAGAAACAAACAGAAAACTTGTTGTTTACATAAATCATTGTTTGATATATCGAAAGAAAACTTAGAAAAATAAGTCGTCCTGCAATGTGGATGATATAAAAATCAATGTAGATAGTGTTCTATGCACACTACATAAGAACATCCATATTGCAGGACTACCATCATAATATATTTTATATTTCAAGATGAGAAGTTTAACTTTGACGACGCTCTGCCTATCTTCTAATAATGAAAAACAAAAAATTACACACAATTATTCAACAAGCAGCTAAGGATGAAGTGATAAAACTTGATCTTTCATGTCTTCAATTGACTACTTTGCCGCCAGAAATCGGGCAATTGACTAAATTAGTCATGTTAGAACTTTGGGGAAACCAGTTGACTACTTTGCCGCCAGAAATTGGGCAATTAAGCAAATTGATGAAACTTGGACTTTATAATAATCATATCAAGACTTTACCTGCAGAAATTGGTCAATTAAAGCAAATGATGGTATTAGAACTTTGGGATAATCAATTGACCACTTTGCCACAGGAATTGAGGCAATTAAATAAACTAAAAACGCTCATTCTTGATAATAATCCACTTGTTTCACCACCGCCTGATATTATCAATCAAGGCATTACTGCTATTTTTTCATTTCTCCAAGATCAAAATCAATTAGTCACACAAAATCTTGTTTTATCACGCCTAGAACAATTAGATAAAGGACAACAAAAGATTTTAGAGGGACAAGATAAATTACGTGATGAATTAAAAGCATTACGAGAACTAACACAACGTGAATTCACTAACGCTTTTCGCCGTGAACAAGCGAATATTGATGCTCATTGTCCTAATGTCTTTATACTACGATCTAATGATAAATGGCGAATTTTAGGCAAAACTTTGGAAATGCAACTCTATTGCCAAGCCCCAGGATGTTGGCATCCTTTGCCAGAAGGTGGAAAATATGAGATTAAAAATCCTGCGCAATGGCTAAAAACAATGACACCGTATATTTGCAAACTTGTTGAGGTATTGAGATATGCTGCCCCACTCATTGGTCCTTGGTTAGGGTCGGATAATTCATCCCGATATCAAGAAATATTTCGCCAAGATATTGATTTAATGAAGGAATTATCTGATAAATTGCTTGATAATCATTCTACCTTAGAAAACGCAAAAGAGCCAACACATCTTCAAGGCGCAACTTTACGTGCCCTGCGCCGTTTATTGAATCAACAAGATCCACAACAATATTGGGGTGGATTAAAAAAAGTTGTAACACCTGAGGGACATTATTTGTGGTTATGTGAGTATCATGTTAAGCATCCAACACCAAACCCATAATCACATCTTGCCACATTTTCCATTCTGGTGCCCCACTAGCTGCGATGACTAATGGATTTTCTTCTATCAATCTTACGGCTTCATCTGGCGTGATAGTCCATTTTTCAGAAGTTTTTGGCAAAATTTCATTTTTCAAGGATATGCCCAAGATTACTTGACGCACAATATCCTCAAAGATGTCTATACCAGAGGCATTTTGTTTTTTAGGACCAATCTCAAATTCTTGTTCTTGTCGCGACAAGATAATTTTTTGTCCTTGCTGCTTTATTCTACCTTTTGCAAGATCAGCCATAAAACCATATAATTGTCCAGAATCACGCATAAAACTAACCACTTTTGCGGAAAAAGGCATCGGCTCTCGTTGAAGAATATAACGAATTTTATCTGCAATACGCATTGCATTGGCTTCTTCAGCCCAAGTATAAATCGGCTGAGTATTTTGGTTTAATGTCTGTGCTAATTTAGATAATTTCACTGAAAATGCGGCTGTGATAAAAGGATCATCTTCATTAATGACTTGCTTCACATTGTCATAAGCCTTTTGAGAAAATTTACCCATACGCAATGAATTCATTGGATTTTGTATGGTTTCAGGTTTTACCCAATTATTTGTAGGCCATTGAAAAACAACAGCTTTGTATTGATCGAGTGTTTCATGAAAAGCGGGTATTAATTGATCAGAATATCCCAATGATTTATCGAAAAAATGTAATTGAAGTTGTAAATCAGATTTGACACGAAAACAGAGCTGTTCTAAAAAATGATCACCATATTGGTGATACCAGTCTTTGTATAAGGGTAATAATATATCTTGTACTTTTTGAAAAGGGAGATTAGTTTCAGTTTTTTGTCTTTGTTTTTCAATAATTAAAGATATTGGGACAAAATCTTGGGGCAACGGATTAACACTCATTCCAGGTTGCCAACCGACAAAAACAGCAATCCAATGTTCTAAACTAGAACGCAGCCCGCCTAATGCAATATAATAATCACTATAAATCGAAGAAATAAAGGACAGTTGTTTAAATAATGCGGTATTTCCTGATAATCTATTAACACTCGCGATCAACTTTTCAAAATCTTGTTCAATATGCCTCACCGCTTCCAAAAGCGTGGGTAATCCCCATTGATTTTTTTCTCTTTCACTTTCAAGCATATAATAGCACCATGCTTGTAAATAAGATGAAAAGGCATTTCGTTCCAAATGACAATACGCCTTTTGTTCATGATAAGGTTTATCTAAGGGAATATCCAAAGCCTCCTCTAAAAGTATCAAAGGATTGCCATCATGTACCACTAAAGCTGATTTTTTTAATAGATTACTAGGAAAACGTTGATGTAGAACAGTTTTATCATTCCAAAAAGTCGTGATATATTCCGTAACAGCATCAGTATTCACTGATAATACAGCCCAATGTTGATTAATCAAATCACTAAGCGTCCTTTCTCGTACCCAATGCCATAAACTATGTTGTGGTAATGCTTGACCTTGTAATTTAACCTGATAACAATCATCATTTTTCACAACTGGCATTTTTTCAAGCATTTCTGGATAAGCTAATATATCCCATAATAAGTGACTAATCGTTTTAGACGTTATTTTAGCATTTTCTTGACATTTTTCTGTCACAATCACCCGATCAAATAATTTATTAGCAGAAACAGATTGACCGCCCCGATCACTGGAAATATCTTCGCCACGCATAATCAACATGCGTTCTAATTCTCTTACCAAGCCCGTTGTTTCATTTTCTGCTACAAGAATAGCGGTGACTCCTACACCATAAGTCGCACAAATATGCGCAACTTCAGCCAACATCCCAGAACCTTCAGCATCACTCGCGCTGGCAACAATCATAATCATGCCTTCTTCATTCAAAATCCGCGCGACATTCTGTTTAATGCGTTTTTCTATTTCTTCGGGTTGTAAAAGTAATGCTAACCTAGCTTTACGACGATCATCCGTATAAGTTATTAATGGGCGAGATTCACGTAACCATTGTCGCCATGGAATCCAAGCGCGTGAATCTGGCGTTTTCTTTTGAAGACGCAATTTTTCTAAATAAGGTCTTAAATCCGATTTGAGGATAATCCGTTCAGAATCATCAAGTAAACAGCCATTTACTGTTACTGAAGGTCGATTATAAACACCGCTATCTTGAATCACAAGTAAATCAACAACATCTTGATTGATTTTACGATCTTGTAATTGCCACTTTAAACGATTCAAACTCCATTCTCCTAAAGCACCCAATCCTATGATTAAGGCGGGACGTACTTTAGGACTATAGAGTTCAAATTCGGGGACTGACAAAGGTTTTGGCATATTTTGAATCGGTAAATCCTCAATTTCTGTTTGTTTTTGAGGCATGTTTGGTTGAGAGCATTTAAATAACCGTCCAAAAATTAACCAAAATAGCGGATTTAATAGCCACCACCCTGTCCAAGTCAATCCATTGGGTAAAACTAATATTTTAGGTCCTGCAGCACATTCTATTATTTTTTGTTCACCATTAGGCATTTTCCAATATGCTTGTCCATCTGCAATGCTGTGCCACCCGAAACATTTTGGATGAAGTTGATAATTTAAAGAAACTGCTTTAGTTTCTAATACTGATACAAACCACCCAACTTCTGTATGATTATGTCTTTGATGAATTCCTACAGGATAAATATTTCCTGTGTTTTCTAAATGAAAATGATGCGGTGCACTTATTTTTTCTTTAACCAATACCGCAGTCGCCACCTGTTCACTAACGACACCAATTAATAACTCAAATAAGGGTTCTAAGTGGTCAGCTGTTTCTACATGGATATAATGTTGCTTAGTTGCCACACTTTTCATCAACTCCTCATCAACATTTGCACCTAATCCCACACAAATAATCGTCGTGTCTTCTTGTAATTGTGCTGCTGAATGTTCTGCTGCTTTTCTATTACTTCCCCCATCAGAGAGTAAAATAATAGTTTTTTTCACACCTTGACGACTTTCTTCTAAAATCTCTTTAGATTTATCTAGGGCAAGATGTAATTCTGTGCACCCACCAGGACTAATGGTTTTTAAGGCACTTAATACTTTTTCTTTTTTAGCGGTGATATGACAAAGACATTGCGCTTCATGGTCAAAAATAATCAATCCTATATGGTATGATTTTGGGAGTTGTTGAACAAAATTCTCCATTGCCCGCACTGATTCTCGCAAGGGACTACCAGGTGCCGATCCCATACTAATAGAGTGATCAAGAACTAAAAGTATGTCATGATTATCTATAGGCACAGTAGTTATTAGTGGCGGTGTTAATGTTAAAGTGATATTTATCGTTTCTGTACGATTATAAATCCGTTGTTCAACTTTTCTAAGATAGCCAGCTGTGCCTGCTGGTTTACTCTTTA